>JACJNW010000014.1 GCA_014695195.1 Cyanobacteria bacterium FACHB-DQ100
AGATTGGCGGGAGATTACGTGTGTGAAAGATGCTGCATAAACTTGAGCGAGACTGACGATTAAGGGAGTTACAGTGCTTAAATTTAAATACTTCCGGTTAAGTTGATAGTGCCCTTTCCGCCCATAGTGTTGCGGATCGCGAACTTGGCTGTAGAGTTTGCCATCGGAGAACGTTCCTGCTCCGCCTTCGCCAAACTGGGCATTTGATTCTGGATTAAAGTCAGCTCTCTTTTTCCAAAAGCCAAATGTATCTGCCGTGCGATCTCGGACTTGTTTCCCCCGCTCCAGCAGAATCGGGCGAAATCCCATCCGCGCCAGCATCAGTCCGGTCATCAACAAAATCGGGGTTGCACATCGACGATCGCGGAGCCGTTGACACAGCGAAATTCCGTCGAGCTTGGGCAAATCTACATCGAGCAAAATCAAGTCATAAGCAGTACATTCAGCCGATTCCCAGCCGATCGCGCCATCTTCCGCAATATCCACTGCATAGTGTTGTTCCTTGAGCGATCGAGCGACCACATCTGCGATCGCAGAATCATCTTCAACAATCAAAACTCGCATCGGCAAACCCAAAATCATACACTAACGGAATTGTAAAATGGTTCGCTCCATGCCTCCAAGAGGCATAACACAATGCAACAAATTTCACGGTTCCCCTAGTTCTCCTCGATCTGCCGATAAAATCCAACTCAGTTTGGAAGTGCAATCCGACTCTAAACCCATCACCAGTAACATTCACCATGATGAACAAATTTAAATCTTTACCTTTGCTACTTCTATCAGTCGCATCAATCAACGTACCAATGGTCAATATTGCTGCCCATTCTGCTGAACCCAGTGTTTTCCTAACGGCTGAAAACAAAGCGCTCAACCGCTCAGATGTTAATCAGGTGATTGCTTTCTTTGAATGGGCATTTGGAGCCAAATTTACAACTGAACAGCGCGATGAATATTATTCAATTAAATCAAATGAGTTTGAAAATGATCCGGTAGGCACTAAAAAAGGCATTGATGATGTCATCGCGAACTACAGAGAAGCGATTACGGAGCCTGAAGCAGAACAGAACCGGATTCGACAAAGATTTAACAAAGGATTTGTCGAGCAATTGCGGCAGTTACCCAACGATGCGGAAGCCAAACTTCTCTTGTCAGTGTATGAAGCTGCCAGTTCCAATAACACAGCAAGCCAATCAGACGACTCATCGAGCGGCGTTGGGGGCATCTCCTCGATCGTCGGAAAATGGGTATGGGCGCAAACCGGGAGCAGCACTTACACTCAGGGGGGCGCATACCTAGGAGGAAACGCCTCACGATTTACGTACCAATTCAAGCCCAATGGCACGGTTGAATACACAGGAATTATGAACATCATGAGCGGTGGTTGCAACCAGCAGGTGTTCCAATCCCGCAAAGGAAAAGTCAGCTTGAATGGCAGTACGATGACGATTAAATGGTCTCCCGGACGTTTTACTCGCGACTTCTCCTGCGATCGTGCAAACAATTACACAAAAACGGTGCCTGCTGAAAGCACAAAGTATCAAGTCAGATTAAAAACCGATTTGGGTCAGAATCAGCTTTGTTTAACCAGAAAGGAAGAAACCTGTTACAGCCCAACCAACTAACACCCCGATCGCTGCGATGGAAATCAACTGCGCGGCGATTTTTTTCAGACATCTCTAAGATTTCGCCAGAGCAGAATGGTTTTACTCGCCTGTTGGTTGGGTCGCAAAAATGGTAGGGTAGGGAGGCTCAATTTTCTCTAGTTTCTCTTTAAATGGCGACTGATTCCCTGTTCAAATGGCATCACTTTCTGCCTGAAATCATCCTGCTGAACTTGCGCTGGTATTGTCGTTATTCCCTGAGCTACCGAGATTTAGAGGAGATGATGGCAGAACGAGGAGTTGCCGTGGATCATTCCACAATCAATCGCGCTCGTTTTGAAGTTTGCCCCAGAACTCGACAAACGCATTCGTCGCTTTCTCAATCCCACTAATGATTCGTGGAAAGTCGATGAAACTTACATCAAAGTGAAAGGGGAGTGGAAATACCTGTATCGAGCGGTAGACTCGGAGGGCAACACGTTGGACTTCATGCTGAGAGCGAAGCGAGACGGAAAAGCGGCGGCACGATTTTTTCGTAAAGTGTTGAAAGTGAAGCACACTCAAACGCCCCGAGTGATTACCGTCGATAAGAATGATGCCTATCCCGTGGCGATGGATGAATTGCAGGAAGATAAAACGTTAAAAGCCGAGACCGAATTACGGCAAAGCAAATATTTGAACAACGTCATTGAGCAAGACCACCGCAACATCAAACGGATTATGAAGCCGATGATAGGATTTCAGTCGTTCAACACAGCAAGAAGAACGCTACGAGAAATTGAGGCAATGGCGATGATGCGTAAAGGACAAGTGAGCGGAATCAACCAAGGGAATAGTGTATCTCAAGCAAGATTTATCAATGAACTGTTTGGAGTGATTGCCTAAAACAATACGAACGAGACCAGTCGTTTGTCACTTTAAAGTCTTTGCAACAGAACCTTTAATTGAGCACTGTACACTGAAGCAATAAACCTTCACAAATCAAACGGGTCGTATTAATTCGTCGTTGAGCAAGTTTGCAATCTGAAGCGGAGTCCAAATCATGATTCCTGTATTCGTAGCCTGTCAGAAATTCGATCCAAGCTGTGGCGATGCATGGTCAAGCTACATCAAATGGTCAGGTTTCTACCACATTCAGGAAATTGTCTCCACTGACATAATGCTCTGCCCGTCCCTAATTAGCACGCTGGTTGACGAGGATTGGAACTTCAATATCCACGCTGACAACCGCCTTCACTGCTTTCATAATTACGAATACCTAAAACGCCGAATCAGATACGATGCTTCGCGACATAACATTCTTGCCTTAACCGAACGACCCACTCATGTTCCGGCAGCAATTGACGGTTTTGCGTTCTGTGGATACGACATTCTCGACTCTGACGATGCAATCAGCGTCTTGGTCAATTGTGGCATGTTTCCATCCATCTACACGGCTGCCGACTTGAATCAATTTGGATTAGTCGATGACCTTGATCGCGTAACAAATATCGCTGAAACCATTCGTGATACCTACCCTGACGATCACCATTGTCGTAATTGTCATGTGTTCGGAATCGCGCGTTACACAGCCGCTACCTAATCGGGGTTGTTGTGTCGCAAAAAATAGTAGGTTGGAAGAGCTCAATTTTCTCTGTTTTCAATCTAAATGGCTTCCCAATCTCTGTTTAAGTGGCGACAGTTTCAGCCCGACATCATCTTGCTTAATGTGCGGGTACTGTCGCTATGGGATTGTCAAGTTAACGACTGGTTTTTGCGACACAACTGCCCCTTCTCCCGCAGGAGAAGGGAAACTGGATTCTTGCTCCCTCTTCTACGGGAGAGGGCATTCCAAGCATTTTATGGTTAATTGAGTTCTCCTACTTAGAAACAGCGAGGTCAGCGATTGTATGTAATGCATTGGTCACTTTTCCAAACGCGGCTGCATGAGGACGAGAGCCATCATCAGCGTAACCATAGGTTAATAAGCGGTTTCGATTCAGACAAAGCTTCGTAAACTGAGGTGCCAACAAGTTAAACAGTTCAAATCGCTCTTTCAATTCTGGAAAGCGACTTTGATAATTTTCAATACTTTGCCGCACTTGTAGCCAAAACCGATGTTCTGGGTAATGGTGATGAGTCTCTAGCAAATCGGACAGATAACGATGATGGCAAATAAACAAACCAGCAAAGATAAATTGACATAATCCTTCTGGTGGCTCGGTCAGTAATACCGGCTTCAATGCTTCGGGTAAAGATTCCAATTCTGGTAAAGGATGGCGACTGATATTGACATCATCAACGAAGTCTTTCATTGCAAGACGATGGGGGGCATGATTTTTCAGCACCAAAATTGTATTTTCGCCATGAGGAGAGAAGACAGTGCCGTATTGATAGAGATAGTGCAACAGCGGGGGCAGCACTGTATTGAATAATCGATCTAACCAAACTTCTAAGCTGAGTCCTGATTGTGCTACAAGTTGAGAGATAAACGTCTGACCGTTGCGATCGACATGCAGCAATGCCGCAAGCGTGATTGGACGCTCATCCGGTTCGGTGTAAGTAAGGACGCTTTCTCGCCAGAGACATCCCAGCATTTCCTTGTACTGGTAGGGAGCGCCGGATAGCTGTGTGTAGTAGGGGTGATCATAGTTAATGCTGGCGATCTCCCCAGGCAGAATCAGGCGGCATTCGTCCCGGAGGAAGGCATCGCGATCGCAAATGGATTTCACCCATTCTGTTACTTGAGGCGCAACAATGGTTCGTTCCCCTGGCAATCCCCGATAGACCAGCGTATTGAGGATGCTGAGCGGCAGCTTCACGTAGCGTTTCTTGTGCTGCGTAACATTGGCAAAGGTGCGAATCGATTGCTGAGGTAAATAGCGATCGCGACTGTGTCCTAAAGGAACGATTGCGTGATTCGCTACTTCTTCGATAAACAGTGGGATGATGATATTCTTCCACTGCCATTCGTGGACTGGGAGGAAATAGTACTCCTCAGCTTGCAAATTCCGCAACTTTAATTGCATTTCAAATTCTGCAAGCGTTCCTTCCAATTCTTCCTGAATCAGAGTCGAGTACTCTAGTCCAGTCACCGCAGCAAATTGAGCACGATCTCGCTTCACAGCAATCCAGAATAACTGAATTTCTTGTTTTTGTTCGGGAGCATAGGCTAAATAGTCGTCATAGCCAAATCCAATGCGTCCCTTGTTAAAGGTAATCCAGGGATGTCCCTCCATCTCCCCTTCCACTTGCGGATACTCTAAGTTGATGAGATCAACTGCTTGAGTTTCCTTTGCCGCATGAATGTGAGCATCAGCAAGCAGCGTATTGCTCAATTCCTTCAACAAATGAGCTGTCGTTTCGGCGGTCATGCCAATCTGAGTATGAGAATCCATCACGAATTGCAGGGGATTGAAAGCAGGGACATAGCTATTCCCTTCCCGTCGTTGAATCGATTCTGGAAACACCCGATAACTGTCAAATAGCCGGGGTTTAGCCTCAAAGCGGTAAGCCACCCCTTCAGGCAGAGAAAGTTGATAAAGATGTGTTTCTCCAGTGCTGAGGAGTTCTGGTTGAATCATTTCCTCATACATGAATTCAGAGAGCATTTTTGCTAGAAGCGCACTGCCGACAGCCTGCCAATGCGGTGTGGTCAATGCCCGTTCTAAAGTCTGTAACTGATTCATTGTGAAAACTCCTAAAATTACGGTTGGAAAGACAAAGACAATTTGCGAAAAACTGTGAATCGAACCAATAGAAAATTAGCCACACAAACGATCGCAGCAACCAGAAGCGGAGCGGCTAAATTGTAAGAACTTACAAGCCAGGAGGCGATTAACGGTGCTGCGAGATTTCCAACATTGGCAAACGAAGTGGCTAGGCTGTAATTAAAATGAAGCCGGTTTACAGCGCTATTGCTGAATAGCTTCAGTTCTAGAGCGGCTTGTGTGACTGCTAAGCAGAATCCATAGACGATTCGAGCCAATATCAGAACAACAGCCTGCTGTGTCCAGCCTTGAACAAACAAGCTGACAGATAGAAGACACAAGCCAACTAAATAGATAGAAGGCAGGCGTTTTGGAATGCAAGCAGAGCGAATGTACGGTAAAGCAACAACTGCGGTCACACTGGGAATTAGAAAGAGCAGACTACTCGATAGTAGATTCAGGCTAAAGGGCGCGGCGATGACATATTCTGTGAAATAAGGACGTACGAGATTATTGGCAAGTTGGAAAGTGAGAATCGCACTGCCGATCGCAAGAATAAAGCCCGTTTGATTCCCGCTTGTTGAAGGCTGGCTAGCTTCCTGGATGTCCGGACGTTGCGTGGAAACTCCTCGTAAGCAATACAGGCAGAGACCGAGCTGCAAAATGTCTGCCGCTGCAATCCAGTAAAACAAAAACAACGGAGCTTCCAAATCAACCATCCAAGCCCCAGCGATCGTCGCTGCAATGATCGCCCCATGAAAGACAGCTTGATAGGTGCCTGCAACTGCTGCTCGTTTAGCTTCACCTGCCAGTTGAATAATCAAAGGATACACCAGTAAATAGCTACTTTTGCAAGCGAGCAGCAAAACTGTGTAGATGAGGAACTGATCCGCCGTTGTGGAAGTTCCCATGAACGCAGTCATGATCGCAGTTCCAAGCTGACCGATATAGAGCAGATGTTTGACTTCAAATCGCCGCGCAAGAACTCCCCAAAGCGGAGAACAGACCACTACCGTTAAACGGCAAATAAAGATGTAGTATCCGGTATAGGCAATGTCCTCAATCTCAAAAACCTTGCGAAAAAACTGAGGATAAAACGGTGAAAGCAATACCTCATTGAATATTGCTAAAAACACGCAGAGAAACAGGACACTCGATACAATTTGCGATCGCTGTTTCATGCTGCGATCCCAAACTGTTGAAAGACATTGCGGCTATGAGTAGGATAGACTGTTTTACCCGCAAGGGTGTTGATGATCACAGAATTTCGGTAAGCGCCTAACCCCAAATCCGGTGCGCCAACTCCATGCGTATGCAATTCACTATTCTGAACAAAGATCTGATTGGGAATATCCTGAGTCAGTTCAAGTCGATAGTCCAGCTTGACGCTGTAGCGCTCTTGCTCATCCCATTCAATCAAAGAGCGAATCCCTTCAATACAGTTTGGAATTGCATGATGGTAGCCGGTTGCGAGAATGATGCAGTTTGTCTCATGAGAAAAGCGATCGTCCTGTTGCCGATGCCGATAGCCTAGCCGATAAGAATCGCCAATCTTTTCTACTTCCTTGACTTCCACTGAGGAAAGTAACTGCACCTTCGGTTGATTGCCTGCGATCGACCGTTGATACAACAGATCGTAGATATCCGCGATCGTGCTAAAGCTAATTCCCTTGTAAAGTAACCCCTGTTGGGTCAGAACTTGGTCGCGACGCTCCGGTGGTAAATTATGGAAATAGTGAATATAGTCAGGCGAAAAATGTTCTAAGCCCAGCTTGGAATATTCCATTGGGAAAAAGCCAGGAGAACGGGTGTGCCAATTGAGCTGATAGCCAGAGGTTTCTTGCTCCTGCAATAGCTCGTAAAACACCTCAGCCGCGCTTTGACCTGAACCAATGACCGTAATGGAGTCATATTCACGGCAGCGATCGCGGTGCTGCAAGAAATTGGCTGAGTGAAAAACGGTATCTGATAGGAAGCTTTGCAAACAAGACGGCACGGATGGAATGCTGCCGACTCCCAAGACTAGATTGCGGCAATAGTAAGAGCGAGTTTTTTGCGAAGCAACATCGAATACTTGAACCCCAAAGCAGTCATTCTGCCAGGAAATCGCCTCGACTCGCTGACCAAATCGGCAACTTGGCAACTGTTCCGCAACCCACTGACAGTAATGGTTGTACTCCTGCCGCAGAATGTGAAAATGCTCCAGAAAGTAGAAGTGGTAAAGTCGAGATTGGGCTTTGAGATAGCTCAGAAAACTAAAGCGGCTACTCGGATCAGCCATAGTGACTAAATCGGCTAGAAACGGAACTTGAATCGTCGCGCCCTCAAGCAGCAAACCGGGATGCCATTGAAATTGTGGTTTTTGTTCTAGGAATAGCGCATTAATTTCTGACACTGGCTCTAAAAGTGCCGCCAAGCCTAGATTAAAGGGGCCAATTCCGACACCAATCACATCAAAAACGGGTTCAGACATTATTTCGACCTCTCAAAGAAACGGTGCCGTTCGCAAAACATCAGCGCGGCTCGTTTGTCCGGTAATTCAATTTCTGTTTGAAATTCAAAACCGCAGCGTTCAAATACATGAATCATTTTGTGATTGCGAATATCCGGTTCAGCAATAATTTTCTGCGTTTCAGGCTGTTGAAACTGAAACGTAACCATTGCCCGCAACAAAGGCAGTGCATAGCCTTTACCCAGGAATTCGGGTGGACCGATTAATAAATGAATTCCCTGATCGGCAGGCTGCGCCGGATAGCACTGAGCAACAACGTCATCTGCAGCCCAGTAGGACTCCCAATAACTCATGGGCACATTGTTGAGGCAACCCATATAAAGCGTTTGGTGTGGATCAGCGATCGCGCGTTCTAAATGCGCTTGCATTCTCTCTAGATCAAACGCCAGTTTCCAAAAGGGAACCACGTGAGGTTGATTCATCCAGCAGTGAATGCGTGATAGATCTTGCTGCAACTCCACTGGACGAAAAGCAATAGATTGATTAATGCTGGAATCGTGAATTTCGTAAGCGTATTGCAGCGTGTTAGATGGCATAGCTCTCATCAGAATACAACGGATTGTCGATTTCTACGTAGACAGACTGTGTAGAGACAGGGCCTACCAATTCATCTAGATTGTGGAATCTTGTCAGTAAATTCGCTTTGCAGCGCAACTGCTTTTGGCACAGAAGAGTTTGTAAGAGCGTAGAGCACCCTTGATCCGCAGTAGATTGCTTGATCAACTCATTGCGCAATTCGCTGAGTAGCGATCGCTCATCAACCAGTCTGGCAACACCGAATGCATTAATCAGCCCAAACAGATTATTAATGAATAGGTAATACCCTAGCCGTTCATCAATCACTGCATCATCGCAAATCGTTTGGCTTTTCTCGCTAATTCCAGGAAGCAGTTGATTGAGGTGCGAATGAAACGATTTTCGGTAGTAATACCCTTGGTTGTCTCGGTAAAAGAAGTGGTGAGGGTAACCATCTTGCAATTGCAATACGCTGTTTTGCTGATGGGCTTCGATTCCAATGCCGTGGGTAAAGTAGAGCCATAAGATTGGCTCTAGAGATATCTTCAGATAGCGACGGAACCAGTCTAAACTCACTGCATCAGTGGAACGCCCTTCGCGCTGCGCCAACTGGTGGATAATCTCAGACAGCCGAGACCCTTCGCCTGAAATAGAATCTTGGCACAAAGCAATGAGACAAGTTGCATCAGCCTCAGAGCTGGCTGGGAAAGGATTTTCTCGCAGAATCGTAGCGAAGCCGTCTACAGGCTGATCATCAATTTTTAAGGTGATATAAGCAGGGTCGCGAATGATCGTGAAATTGGAGCAGCGATCGCGCAATTCTTGACCAATCACGCCAGACAAAAGTTGATGAACCTCGATGCTGCGTTCTAGCTCTTTGTACAAGTTAGTACGAACTGAGTTCGTAATTTTAATGTTCAAGGATAGCTTCAGCATGAACGCTGTTTCTGGGTGATAGACCGTGCGAATCGAAGAAGTAGGTTGATAATTACGTCCTTGTGATCCCAGATCTTGCAACAGTCCGGTACGCAATAAGTCCTGAACTGCGAGTTGTTGTTTCAAGAAAATTGCTTGCCAAGGATGGACGGGTAGCAATGCATACTCATCTTCCTGGCAGTAAGCTGTTTTGAATTCATCCTTAATAGATGCATCGGACAAAAGTTCCTGCTTAATTAGCGCTGTAGCCGTTTGAGATAACGCTGAACCTTCTTGAACAATTGATCGATGAACTCGAAAATAATGTAACGGAAAGTGCCCTTGTAATTCGGGTGAGTACAGGAATAATTCCTCTTCAGAAAACCCTTGTCGGCTCTTAGGTGTAGGATGCAAATGATGCCCAAAAATCAGGGCTTGTTCGGTGTCAATAAATGCACTCCGAAATGCATAAAGCATTTCAGCCTGCTGTCGCCGCTCTTGAACAAATTGTTCAATATTGCTACAGCTTTGAATGACACGCATCATGAGTTCAGCTTGATGGTCATGGCTACCATTCATCAAAGCGAGTTCTTTGGCGATCAGAGCAACCAGCGTGACGTAATCAAGCTCTAATTTAGAACCGTCTAAAGTTTGAGAATAAACTGGAAAGCAAAATAGATGTCGTCCAGTCGGCGACCAGTAACGTAAGCCAATGAGCAAATCAACACATTGATGCTTTAAGGGGATGCGGATCAGCGATCGAGCGCCCTCGCGACTGAATGTTTCAAGTAGAACTGCATCGAGCTTAGAGCAAGATAAATCCACCATTTCAATGGCTTTACAGGTTCCAATTTCCCGTAGATAACAGTTTAGAAAGCTTTGAATTGTAACCTGTTCAGCAACTTGCTTATCGGTACGAGTCAGAGAACGCGTTGCAGGTTTAATCAGTGTGTTTTCTGTCATTAAATTCTCTCCAATACTTGACCTAACTGTTTAATCGAGTCTAGGATTTTGCGAATGTCTGCTAGGGTCGTGCGAGGATTGAGCAGAGTAAATTTGAGATAAACGCGATCGCGAATCTTCGTTTGGGCAATCACCGCTTCTCCAGATTGCAGCAGCATGGCTCGAATCTGGCTATTAATGCGGTTATGCCAACCTTCTGATTTTTGATCTGAAACATTCTGCTGAGGATAGTAGCGGAACACAACTGCATTGATCGCGGGATGATTAGCTAATTCCAATGCTGGATCTGTACTAATCAACTGTGCTGTTGCTGTTGCTAACTCCAACGTTGTATCAATCATTTCTGCAAATTGTTGCCGTCCTAAGGCTTGCAGAGAGACGAACAATTTCAGGGCGTCAAACCGCCGTGTTGTCTGTACGGATTTCGTCACGAGGTCAGGAATTCCCTCAACAGCATTTGTTTCTGGGTTGAGATAGTCTGCGTGAACCTTGATGAAATTGAAGTGCGATCGATCTTTGAGCAGAAACGCACCACAGCTAATCGGTTGATAAAACAGCTTGTGAAAGTCTACCGTGATCGAATCTGCTAACTCAATTCCAGCAAGCTTATGCCGATGGCGATCGCTGAGCGCCAAAGCACCACCAAAAGCAGCATCCACATGGAACCAAAGCCCATATCGTTTCGCGCAAGCTGCTAATTCTAGCAGTGGATCAATACTACCAAAATCTGTTGTTCCAGCCGTTGCGACAATCGCGATCGGCAACAATTTCTCCGCCTGAAGCTGTTGCAATTGGCGCTCAAGTGCAATCGGACACAAGCGATACTCTGCATCCGTTTCGATTTGAATAACAGATTTCTCCCCTAATCCCAACAAAGCAGCCGCTTGCCGAATTGTAAAATGTGACGCATCCGAGCAGAGAATCCGAAAGCGATTGGCTTCTGGTGGTAGACCTTGTTGCTGAATTTGCCAATTCAAGTGTTGGCTTGCATAACGATCACGAGCCAGCAGCAATCCCATAAAGTTCGATTGTGTCCCCCCACTGGTAAAAATCCCATCTGCACCTGCACCATAACCGAATAAGCGACACAACTCATTCACCATCTGTTGTTCTAACAGAGTCGCTGCTGGGCTTTGATCCCAAGAATCCATCGATTGGTTCATGGCATTAATCAGCAACTCAGATGCCAACGCAGGAATGAGCGGCGGACAATGCAAATGAGCCATGCAATGGGAATGAGAGACGTTAACCGAATGGCTGACAACAGTTTTGCCAACATCGTTTAGAACTTGAGATAGCTCTCGTCCAAACATTGGGAAGAAATCAACCGTTGCTAAGGTTGATGCAATTTCTTCGGGAGACGCTCCGCTGTAAGCTTGAGTTTGATTGGCAAAATAGTGCAGCAACACTTCCTGTGCGGTTACGATCGCTTGATGATAAGCCGCTAGGCTCTTCGTCGAATTGGTCAGGAAGTGAGCATCAAATTGGGTTGATTGAGCATTGATCATCCACACACCTCAAGGCGTATCAATAGTTAAACTGAATTACAGGAATTGTTCTACGGCTGCTTTTACGCCCCGCTCGAAAATCTCACTAATGCTGTCAATCTGCTCGGCAGTGACAATTAACGGCGGCAAAAAGCGGATCACGCTACTGTGCCGTCCTCCAATCTCGATGATTAGACCTCGGCGCAAACATTCAGCTTGAATGCAACTCGCAAGTTGAGAATATGCAGGATAGCTACCGCACCGATTCGCCGCGATCGCTGGATTTACAATCTCAACTCCAACCATCAATCCTCGTCCCCGCACTTCACCTAGGCAGGGGAAATCAGACTGAATTTGACGCAAGTGTGCCATCAAGCGATCGCCCATTTTAGTAGCATGGTCTGACAGACGATTCTCTACGATGTACCGTAAAGTTGCAGTTCCGGCTGCCATCGCTAGCTGATTTCCTCGGAACGTACCAGCATGAGCGCCCGGCGCCCATTGATCTAACGCTTCATCATACAACACAACCGACAAGGGCAAACTTCCCCCGATCGCTTTCGACAATAACAACACATCTGGCATGATTCCAGAATGCTCAAAGGCATAAAGCTTACCTGTCCGACCTAACCCAGATTGAATCTCATCAACAATGAGTGGAATATTGCGATCGCGAGTCAGACTGCGAATTTGACGAAGCCATTCATCTGGAGCCGGAATCACGCCACCTTCACCCTGCACGATTTCTAAAATCATTGCCGCAGGTGACACAATACCACTTTCTGGATCATCTAACAGTGATTCAATATAGTGACTACTCATATGATGTCCTGCCTCTCCACCTAACCCAAACGGACAGCGATAGGCATAGGGATAAGGCAGAAAATGCACGTCTGGCATTAGTCCTGATACTGCTTGTTTAGCCTTCAGATTTCCGGTCAGACTTAAAGCGCCATGCGTCATGCCATGATAGCCACCTTGGAATGACAACACGCTGCGCCGTCCAGTTGCAGTTTTTACGAGTTTGAGCGCAGCTTCAACAGCATCTGCCCCAGAGGGGCCACAGAACTGGATCTTCGCCTTCCGAGCAAATTCACCTGGCAAACTCGCAAACAGTTCTTCGACGAAGGTATCTTTGATGGGAGTCGTGAGATCCAGGGTATGCAAGGGCAGATTGGTATCTAAAGCCTCTCGCATTGCTGCCAGTACAGCAGGGTGATTATGACCAAGCGCCAAGCTGCCAGCGCCCGCTAAGCAGTCAAAATAGAGATTGCCATCGACATCCTTGATGTAAATTCCTTTCGCTTCGCGAATGGCTAAATGAATCCGACGAGGATAACTTCTAGCGTTCGATTCTCGTTGTTGTTGTCGATCGAGATAGCGTTTTGAAAGCGGCCCGGGTAGGGTAATGTTTTGTGCGCCAGGTGCAGCATGTCCGTCTTGAAAACCGGATTCTAAGATACTGGGTGCTGAAGATGAAAGCGACACCATCAAGTCTTGAGCATTAGAGAGAGACACATCACGAATCGGTTGCATTGTCCGATACCTCTAAACATTTACTTTGCGAATACTTTTCTAGCCATCAAGCTACATGTAGATCAATGACATAACTTTGATCTGACTTAGTAAAATCATTCGTTTATTTTGAAGAGTGAAATAGTTTGAGTTGCTCAAGCACTCTTCCTAGTATTAGCCCAGCTATTGATAGAGGAATAGAACCAGCCTGACTAGGGTGGAAGGATTGAGCCCATCTCTGGTACTCGAGGTTTAAGTAAATCCTCAAACACTCGCGAATACATAGTCGTTATGACAACTCTACTTAAACGAACTCCAAATTTGCTGAATTTTTGCTGTTTGGTACAAGTTAATGCGATTGATTTTCATTAACAACTACTGTCCACATAAGTTAACACTTCTTTGCTGTTTGGTGCAAGTTAATGCGATTGATTTTCATTAATAACTACTGTCTGGATAAGTTAGCACTTCTTTTGCAGTGATGCAAGGTCTGTCAGCATTAGGTTTTCTCCAATTTGCTGAGATTATGCCTGCAACTTGATAAGACTTGCTTGCAAAAAAGCTCTTGCTTTATTAGGAATATGTATCCTATCCTCTTAGTGAGACTATTTTTCAATAAATTAATTGAGTTGCTTTCTCGATCGTGATTTCTCAGGCTGAATTACTGCTTCAGTCTCCTAGGAAGTTCTTCTGGCATTGTCAACTTAACCAGGGATGTTCAAAATTAAGAACGACAATCCTTGAACATTCAGCGTTGCTCAATGTTACACAGCAATTTTCAAGCACGTGATTTCCCGCCGGTACTGTCAGGTTAACTGAAGTGTAGAATAATCGCACTGATTCAACGTTGCCTGCTTGCCCATGTACTCCCGTCATCGCTTTCGGGAGCGAAATTATTAGCTATTGTGTCTGGCTCTATTACACTTTCCCTTTGAGCTACCGGGACATCGAGAAAATGATGTTGGTCGCTTTCAGCGTGGCGAAGCCAACGCGGCGTCGAAGTGACCTATGAAACCATTCGGGAGTGGTGTCAGAAGTTCGGGCAGGAGTACGCGAATCAGGTGCGACGCAAGTGTCCTTATGTAACAGACAAATGGCATCTTGATGAGGTGGTGACGATTAAGAAGCAACAATACTATCTGTGGCGGGCGGTGGATGGTGAAGGAAACGTGCTGGATGTCCTACTGCAACGCCATCGAGACACCGAGGCAGCGAAGCGATTCTTCCGTAAGCTGCTGAAGAAACAAGGGTTCGTGCCACGGGTGATTGTCACCGACAAACTGAAAAGCTATGAAGCCGCAAAGAAACAGGTGGTGCCAAGTGTGGAGCATCGACAGCACAAGGGATTGAACAACCGGGCGGAGAACTCCCATCAGTCCACACGAGTTAGAGAAAGGCGAATGAGGCGATTCAAATCGGCCGGACAAGCGCAACGATTTCTATCAGCATTTGGACCCATCCGAGGACACTTTCACCCGAAACAACACGAACTGAGTGCAAAACGATATCGAGAACAGCTACGCTTTGAGGAGTGGCGAGAGATCGCTTGCCTGAGAATTGCTGTGTAACATTGAGCAACGCTGAATGTTCAAGGATTATTGTGCTTAAATTTGAACATACTCGGTTAAGTTGACAGTGCCCTCTTGAGCTGTTGATGTAACAGATTGCTTCAAATTACAATCTATTGTCTCGAAGCATAACGTTGATTATATTTCTCATCAATTATATTTTTCATCAATTATCCCAGTAATTACAGCTGTGCTATTTGTTTGCAGTACATCAAAAATCCACACTACAAGACTTGGCAGAAAATATTATGAGCAGCGCAAGCGGATGCCCGTTTACGGGCGGAGGTCAGAAACCTAAGGTTCGCCATATGCCGACAAACCGAGAGTGGTGGCCGCATTATTTGAATCTGAGCGTCCTCCACCAGCACTCACCCCAATCCAATCCTATGGGTGAGGAATTCAACTATGCTGAAGAGTTCAAGACGCTCGACTTAGCTGCCCTCAGGGCAGATATCTATGAGTTGATGACCACCTCTCAGGACTGGTGGCCAGCCGACTATGGCCATTATGGTCCGCTCTTCATCCGAATGGCGTGGCACAGCGCCGGCACGTATCGTATGGGCGATGGTCGCGGCGGTGCAGGCTCGGGTAGCCAACGGTTTGAGCCCCTCAACAGTTGGCCCGACAATGCCAACCTCGACAAAGCACGCATGTTGCTTTGGCCCATCAAGCAGAAATACGGTAAGAAAATCTCTTGGGCGGACCTCATGATCTTCGCTGGCAACTGTGCCCTCGAGTCGATGGGCTTCAAGACAATCGGCTTTGCCGGCGGGCGGGTGGATGTCTGGCAGCCGGAGGAGGACATTTACTGGGGTTCTGAGAAAGCCTGGCTTGGCAATGAGCGTTACGAAGAAGATCGAGTGCTGCTGAATCCCCTCGCTGCCGTTCAGATGGGTCTGATCTACGTGAACCCAGAAGGACCAGACGGTGAGCCTGATCCGATCGGTTCAGGGCGCGATATTCGCGAGACCTTTGGTCGGATGGCGATGAACGATGAGGAGACCGTCGCACTCACCGCCGGCGGGCATACCTTTGGCAAATGTCACGGTGCGGGTGAAGCGACGCACGTCGGGGCTGACCCTGGGGGTGCCACCATCATCGATCAGGGTCTCGGCTGGAAGAACGCCTTCAACACGGGTGTCGGCGTCGATGCGATCACCAGCGGGATCGAAGGCGCATGGACTCCCACACCAACACAGTGGGACAACAGCTATCTCGAAACCCTGTTCAAATATGACTGGGAGCTGACCAAGAGTCCTGCTGGCGCGTGGCAGTGGAAACCCAAGGGCGACGCTGGTGCGGGTACGGTACCCGACGCGCACGATCCGTCGAAACGGCACGCCCCGATGATGACCACGGCGGACATGGCCATGAAGATGGACCCTATCTACAACCAGATTGCGCAGCGCTATCACGATAACCCGGATGAGTTTGCAGATCAGTTCGCCAAGGCGTGGTTCAAGCTAACGCACCGAGACATGGGACCGCGATCGCGCTATCTCGGTCCGGAGGTTCCCCAGGAAGAGTTCTTGTGGCAAGATCCCATCCCCGCCGTGGATCATGACTTGATTGATGAGCAGGACATCGCCGCTCTCAAGGCCAAGATTCTTGCTGCAGGGCTGTCTGTCTCCCAACTGGTTTCGACCGCTTGGGCGTCGGCGTCAACGTTCCGCTGCTCCGACATGCGCGGTGGAGCAAACGGGGCACGCATTCGTCTCGCACCCCAGAAAGATTGGGAAGTCAACCAGCCAGAGCAGTTGGCAACAGTGCTGGAAACCCTAGAGGGAATCCAACAGGAGTTCAACCGCTCGCAGTCTAGCGGAAAGCGGGTTTCGTTCGCTGACCTGATTGTTCTGGGCGGATGCGCAGGCGTTGAACAGGCGGCGAAGACTGCTGGATACGATGTGACGGTTCCCTTTAAGCCGGGACGTACGGATGCATTGCAGGAGAAAACGGATGTTGAGTCTTTTGCCCCGCTTGAGCCGACGGCGGACGGGTTCCGCAACTACACGAGCGGCAAACACAGCGAATCGCTTGAGGAACTGCTGGTCGATCGGGCGCAATTGCTGTCCCTGACAGCCCCCCAGATGACGGTTCTCGTAGGCGGCTTGCGTGTCCTAGGTGCGAACTTTGGCGGGTCTAAACACGGCGTCTTCACCCATCGACCGGAGACGTTAACCCATGACTTCTTCGTGAACCTGCTGGACTTGGGCACGACATGGAAGGCGACCTCTGAAGATGAATACGAGTTTGAGGGGAGCGATCGCAAAACGGGTGAACAGAAGTGGACGGCTACTCGTGTTGACCTCATTTTCGGCTCAAACTCTCAACTGCGTGCCCTCGCGGAAGTCTACGGAGCTGAGGACTCGCAGCCGAAATTTGTGCAGGACTTTGTGGCAGTGTGGGACAAGGTGATGAACCTCGATCGCTATGACCTTCGCGCAGTCTCGGCGAAAAGCTCTGCAAGGGGTTTCTAAGCGTAACTTCAACTGATTACCTAATGCTCAGTTGAGGTTGCACTAATCTGCGGAAATCCTGAACGTGGGTAAAGACCATAGACAAAATGAGAGCGGCGTTTCAACTTGTCTTGAGCGCCACTCTCAGCCTTAGAAGCTGTCGGTGGCAGGTATTGCCCTTGATCGGATGCCATTCGGCTATAGTTCCAGTCCATAAATCTGAGCAATCTCCTCGGCTTGAATTCCCAGATACGCCAACGTCTGCTGCTGTGTGGCATGTCCAAAGGCTTCCATCAGCAGCGGAATGGCAGTCCCACGCTCTAGTCGCTGCCAATACCCCCAAGTCTTACGCAAGCTGTGGCTGCCATACTTGCCCTTCAATCCCACATGCTGACACCACGTTTTCACCATCGTGCTCACGGTAGGAACTGTCAGGCAGCCGCGCTTACCCTGAAACACGAACGCCTCATCGGGAAGGGAAGAGCCTGCAAGATATTGTGAGATTGCCTTAACCACTGCCCCATTCACCGTCACACTCCGAAACTTCCCGGTCTTGCTTTGCTTGACCCGCAGCACATCACCGGGTTGAAGTAGGCGCACCTGACCCATCGTGAGCGAGAGCAATTCATTGGCACGGAAGGCAGTATTGATACCCAGCACAAACAGACAAAGATCCCGTGGCTGGTCACGGAGCATTTTTTTAATTCGGTCGATCGCCTTCTTATCTCGAATCGGTTCAACCGTGAGTACTGATCCGGGGAGCGGGTGATGAGGATTTTCACCTTTCTGGAACGCCATGCCAATCTCCATTTTTTCACTAAGTTGCTACAGCATCTAGTGACTAACTTAATGAAAAAAGACAGTCCAAAAAATCAGCGAGAGCAGAAAATTGAGCTGAACACTCATCAGGGCAAGAAATACAGCGGCCAGGAGAACTAAAATCACGTGAGTTCGACGGGCTAAAAGATGGCAGGGGGCAAAGCAGATAGACCTTTTGGTTGCAAGTCGAGCGAGGGTAACTTGGGCTGATAAGTGTAAGCAATCAGTCCTGCTATCAGATTGACGAGGAAATTCCAACAACTGCGATGACGCGAATGCTCAATCTGACAAATGTTCTTGAGTTGGTCGTTGACTGACTCAATCAGCGAGCGCTTTCTCAGCAGAATCTTGTCAATCAGCTTGACGAGCTTCTGCTTCATGTTGCGCTTGCGTTTGGTGATCAGGTGCAAGCCGCGCTCGTACAGTTCTTCAAACAGCGTCTGTGAGATGTAGCCGCGATCTCCAAATAGCTTGCCGAAGAGATCTTGGGTCATTTCCGGCACCGGAGCACGGTCGTCAGTGTTCGCCGAGGTGAGCTTGAACGCTAGCAGTTCTCCGTGTTCGTTGATGATCAGATGCAATTTGAAGCCAAACTTCCAACCCGTTGAGCTTTTGCCCCAACCAACCTGATGTTTGAACAGCTTGTGGCTGTGAGCACGCGCTGGATGGCACACTTCAATTGGAGTGGAATCGACAAAGGAAATCCCAGTCATTCTGCTGCGTCGGGTCATCAGGAAGCAGCACAACAGCATCAGACACCACGGCATCAGTTCCACAAATCGACTGTAGCTGACCAGATTCGGAAACGCCTTGCGCCAATGTGGCAGCACCGTCAGGGTATAGAAATCTTTGAACGTTCTTGCCCCAGAAGCATGAAAGGCAATCACAATGGTCATCACTTCACTCAAACGCAAGCGCGAGCGACAGCGTTTTTCTCCAGGCATTGCTGGAAGTTGCGGTTGATGTGCCCATGCCCACTCAAACGTTTGACAGAAATCGTCCACGTCGCAGAATAAAGCAGTCACGTCGAGGCGCGATACGATGGGTTCCATAAGCTGAGGCTCGAAAGAATTGTTGTTACTTCTTTCAACCGTAGTCTCAGCTTTCTTTTTGCGCTACTTTGCTCTCGTCGAACTCACGTTAAAATCATCACCATGTCAAACGCTGCACTGCTATTGACGCCCAAAATATCAGGTGCAGCCAGAGGATTGTGAGTCAGTCCTTGTAGGATTGTTCCGGCAACTGCTAATGCTGCTCTGACCATTAGTGCAATTAGCGATCGAGGAACTCTCACCGTGCGGATAATCAGATGTTTGTCAAACCATCAAATGCTGTCAAGGCGGAGAAAACGGTACTTGGATGAATCTTTGCTGCTCCGAAGGTAATACTCGTCATCAAACACCCGAAGAGAATCAGCAAACATAGCGCGAATCCTATAGGCAGTAGCATTTGCGAGCGCGCCATAATTTTTTGAGAAGATTGCGCCTTCTCTCCGAGTCGTGAAGATGACTTTACCATACTCTTCATCTCCTCAAAGGATTTACAAGAATTGACGGCGACCACAAGGAGCGACAAAATCAAAAACAGGCTGAGTAAACTGAGAGACTTTCTCAATAAGATTAAGTGATTAGTTGCCATCTTGCAAGTAGAGCTGCAAGAGCTTCCAATTAACTGAATTTGGGCCCAATTGATGATTAGTTGATTCCTGCTCAGGAGATGGATTGAAACGAGCTGAGACGGGCTAGATTCTCAAAACGGCTAGATGCAAGGGTCATTGGCTGATTTCATCGATTGATCAATAAAGTGAACTTCCTGATCAGAACACGGTTGACAGCCGCGCCACTTCGCTGCTTAATGATAAGTTGTGTCATTCGCTTGATGCGACTAGCATAACTGTTCAAGCAGCTAATAGAAATCTTTAGTAGTTGAAAGAGCAGTTCCTTGGGGTCTGCGCTCTGCGCTGGTTGTAGTTTCGCCTCTAGTGTTCATCCCGGAGAGGCTGTTTTATCGTGTTGAATTGTTTCCCATCCCTATGTTTTCGTGCGAGGAGAGATGTTGAAAGCGCAGTCATTTGCTTGTTTGGGCGTTGCAGGTCTAGCATCGGTTTTGATAGCTCAGTCGGCTTGGGCTGAGGCTACACAAATTACAGCCGTGCAAGTCAAACCAACATCTAACGGGGTTGAACTCTTTTTAGAGAGCACAAGCAGCCAACCACTCCAAGTTTTTACAACCCGCGATCGTCAAACATTGATCGCAGACATTGCTAACGCGCAATTGTCGGAGGGTAAAGCGTTTCGCCAAGATAACCCAGCCGATGGAATCGCTAGTATCTCCGTAACACCTTTCGGTGCCAACACGGTGCGAGTCACGATCGTCGGCAAAGCAGGGCTGCCTTCCGCCCAAGTTGTTCAAAATACGCAAAGACTCGTTCTCAGTGTCACTGCTCCTTCCACGGCTGCCACAGCACCCCTCTCTCCCTCTGCACCAACCCTCAACTCAGCGCAGACAAACTCTAACGCAGCCACTCAACCCGCTCAGCCAGAGCAAGCTGCCGATGGTGAGGAAAAGGTAAGTCAGTCTACTTCATCTGCGCCTGCTGGATCAGTCACTCAATCAGAGGAAGAATCTGCTGATGAAGAAGAGGTTGTGGTCACTGGGGATCAAGAGTCAGGATATCGTGCTCCCAGTGCTGCGACGGCAACCAGAACAGATACTCCCCTACGAGACCTTCCTCAGTCAATTCAAGTCATACCTCAGCAGGTGATTCAGGATCAGCAGGTTACTCGTATTGGGGACGCAGTACGCAATGTCAGTGGTGTGACTGTGCTGCAAGGATATGGTGGCTCGACCGATAGATACACAATTCGGGGTTTAGAGGCTTCGAGTAACTTAAGAAACGGGTTTAGAGATGACGGGTTTCTCGCTTTTACTGATCCTGCTAACATCGAACGGATCGAAGTGCTCAAAGGTCCAGCCTCTGTTCTGTATGGACAGTTTGAGCCAGGCGGTGTGGTGAACTATGTCACGAAAAAACCGTTGAGTAATCCCTATTATTCCGGTGAGTTAAGGATTGGTAGCTACAACTTCTACCGTCCGTCGATCGATGTTTCGGGTCCCCTAACTCCAGATAAATCGGTTTTATATCGCTTAAATCTTGCCTACGAAAACGCAGGTAGTTTTCGCGACTTTGTCAACAATGAAGTTTTTGTCGCAGCTCCAGTCTTGACGTTCAAGCTCGGTAATGCCACAAATTTGGCTTTAGAGTACGAATACATCAAGATAGACCGAACCTTTGATCGCGGTTTTCCTTCCGAACCAGAGATTTTTAGGCTTCCGATTCGTCGATTTTTGGGAGAACCGAGCGACAGGTATCGCTTGACAGCGAACAAGCCCAGCTTGACTTTAGAGCATCAGTTTAGCCCAAACCTACGATTAAGAAGTGCATTCACAGCCCAAATCTTTGATGCCGATCGTTCTAATGCCCAAGCTCGCACATTTCGACTGCAACCCGACCGTGAAACCTTGCGACGCAGATACACAGTTTCTGAAGAGAAAGCCGAAGATTTTGGGCTGCAAACCGATTTGATTAGCAACTTCAATACTGGCTCTGTTAGACATGAGTTGTTAGCAGGAATTGAATTGAGCCGCAACACCTATGATGCTGTGTTGCGGCGTACCGAGTTTACTCCGATTAACATCTTCAATCCAGTTTACGGTTCTCCGATTCCGACTGATCTCGACACTGTATTTGATAACGATCGACGTAGCGACACACTTGGGATTTATTTACAGGATCAAATCGCGCTACTTCCCAATCTCAAACTGCTTGTTGGTGGTCGCCTCGATCTGATTGATTTCGAGAATGAAGACCGATTGATCGATACGACTTCTAGCCGTAACTACACCGCATTCTCGCCTCGCGTTGGAATTGTATATCAGCCGATCGAGCCCGTGTCGCTGTACGCCAGTTTTAGCCAATCGTTTAAGCCAAATGCTCTGGCAGTAACAAGCAGTGGAGGGTTGCTTGAACCTGAACGAGGAACACAGTACGAAGTTGGGGTGAAAAGTGAGCTATTAGGCGGTAGGCTTTCTGCTACTCTCGCGGCTTACAGTATTACGAAGACCAATGTCGCCACCACGGATCCCAATGATATTGATTTCTCGATCGCAGCCGGTGAAATTAAAAGTCGAGGCATCGAGCTAGATGTGGTCGGAAGACTCGCTCCGGGTTGGAATGTGATTGCCTCCTATGCCTATAATGATGCCTTTGTCAGCAAAGATAATAGTTTGCCTGTAGGTAGCAGACTGGTCAACGCGCCCCAACATAGTGCAAGCTTGTGGACAACCTATGAAATTCAAAGCGGCAGCTTGAAAGGATTAGGGTTCGGCGGCGGCATCTTTTTCGTGGGCGATCGCGAAGCCGAATTGCCGAACACGATCGAGCTGCCTTCGTTTGTGCGGGGCGATGCCACTATATTCTATCGGCGAAATAATTACCGCGCGGCAATCAACTTCAAAAATCTCTTCGGCACTCGATACTATGAAGCTCAAGGCTCTTTAGTGTATCCGGGCTCGCCTTTTACTGTAGTCGGTTCTCTCTCCGTCGAATTCTAAGGATGGGTTCTCATGATGAACAGCTTCTTTTGTGCCGAGGAGTCCCAGGGCGCGGGTGAGGATTTAATCGGCTCTGCTGTAGCTGCTGAAATCTACGTTCTTATAGAGTGTCCTCCGCCTTGGTCAGCGAATGCTTTTGATTCCAAACAAGTTCCCACCAATTTGCGAACTTTGGTTCAAGAACTGAAGCAAGATCAACGGTCGATTAGACCGTTGCTGATTTACCGCGATCGATCAAAGCAAGAACACCGCACCAGCGTCCTGATTTTTCGTCAGCAAGCGGGGCTTTCAGAAGGGTATAGTAAGCAAGAGTTCCAGGTTTCTAGCCTTGATGCAGTAGCGCCGCTCGTAACAGAAGTTTTGTCTAACGGAGACGTGCACAATGAACCTGTAGAAATCCAAACTAAGGACATTCTCGTTTGCACACATGGCAGTTACGATAAATGCTGTGCGAAGTATGGTCAGTCGTTTTATCGCCAAGCGATCTCGACTGTTGCTGGTTTGGCACTCAATTCGGAAGTGCGACTTTGGCAAGCGAGTCATATCGGCGGACATCGTTTTGCGCCTACCGCGATCGCGTTTCCGGATGGCAGATACTACGGCAGGCTCAATCAAGAAACGCTGACGGCAATTCTGACGCGGAGTGGTGACATCCAATGCTTCAACCAAGTTTACCGAGGTTGGGGCGTTCTTCCTTGGGCAGCGCAAGTGGTAGAGCGGGAATTGCTGCTGAAACACGGGTGGGAGTGGTTTGACTATCAAGTAACGGGTCGAGTCATTGATCACAACGAGGACGAAAGCCATAATCGAGTTGAACTAACGTTTGCAAGACTCGATGATCCCGAAGGGGGAACTGCTTCGCAGCACAGCTTAGAAACGTATCAAGCGGATGTGATTGAAAATGCGAATCAAGCATTGCAGTTGCGGGGTAGCTGTGGCAGCACAGACACCTACAAGATGTCGCAATACATGGTTCAAAATCTCGTCAGGCTTTCCTACTCGAACATCGGTTGAAGGAATCAAATTAGATGCGAACAATGCTGCGATCGTGGTTAAATCCCTCTCTGTTGAAGAAACAACAATACTGGAGTCTCACAATTCTTCTAAACAAGAAATGTTCGGAGATCACGGGACGCTTAAATCTAGCCACACGATCGCTGCTTCTTCCTTTGATCGTTTTGCTGTTGTTAGCCTGCAATTCAGCGAATAGCAATAAGCCTAATGCTCCCACTGCCTCAACGCCCTGTCGAACTGTAGAACACGGCATGGGTCAAACTTGCGTTCCACTCAATCCAAAACGGGTGGTTGTGCTCAACAAGCTGGATAATGTTTTAGCGTTGGGAGTCAAACCCGTCGGAGCATCCACGCTTGGTAATGGTAAGTTTATCGACTATCTTGCGGATCAAACCCAAGGCATCGAGAGTGTCGGAACTTATAGCCAACCTAACTTAGAAAAAATTCTTCTGCTGAAGCCGGATCTGATTTTGGGAACCACTTGGGATAGTAAAGAGACCTACGATAAACTCTCTCGAATTGCACCGACGGTTTTTGTGCAAACCGATGACAACCGCTTGTGGAAAACCTGGCTGAAAAAAGAAGCAGAAGCGCTAGGAAAAACGCTAGAAGCAGAAAAGCTTTTGCAGAACTACGAACAACGAGTGCAAACCTTAAAGCGATCAATGGGCGATCGCTCTTCTAATCCCCAAATCTCTGTCGTCAATTTCTGGCAAAACAACGTTCGCATCTACATGAAAAAGTCTTTCAGCGGACTGATTTTGCAAGAAGTGGGGTTGCCCCGTCCTCCGGATCAGAATAAAGACAAATTATGGGAACGCGTGTCGTTAGAGTTGATTCCTCAAATGAATGGGGATGTCATATTCTTGCTCCTGGGCGATCACAATGAGTCAAACCTAACGCAGTTTAAACAGCATCCGCTGTGGTCGCGGTTGAAGCCTGTCAAACAGAACAAAGTGTATGAGGTTGATGGCTACATTTGGATTGCCGGCTGGGGAATGATTGCAGCAAATCAGGTGTTGGATGATCTGTTTCAGCATTTAGTCGAACAAAAAAATGCAATAGTGCTGGAGAGCAAGTAGTGATCCCTGCTATTCTTCAATCGCTGCCTGCCAGTCAAGCTCAACGAGTTCACTTTGCTGATTACCAACTTTGGAGCCGGATCGAAGGATCGATCGCGGTTAAACTCATTCTGAAGCAAGTGAGCGAGCTTTTGCTCCCTGTTCGATCACTGCTGCCTACCGCAGAGACTGAATCCTAGCCATTACATCACGATGCGTACTTTTCTTATCATCTGGCTGGGTCAGCTTGTGTCTACGTTTGGTAGCCGCATGACCAGTTTTGCCATTCAGATTTGGGCATGGGAACTGACGGGACAAGCAACCGCCCTAGCATTAGTGGGATTCTTTTCTACTCTGCCCAGTATCTTGGTCATGTTTTTTGCAGGTATGATCATCGATCGCTGGAATCGCAAATGGCTATTAATTATTGGAGATGCTGTAGCGGCACTTTCGACGCTGACCATTCTGTGTCTGTTTCTCACCCACCAGTTGCAACTTTGGCAGATCTACTTATTGGGCGCGATTGCAGGAATTTTTGTCGAAATTCAAACGCTGGCTCACTCGGCTTCGATCTCGTTATTGGTTCCCAAATCCCAGTACGGACGTGCCAGCAGTCTCAACGCTTCAATTCACTATGGAGCCATTATTCTCGCGCCTGCTTTGGCAGGTGCACTCTACGCCAAGATTGGTCTTGCAGGAATTGCGATGATTGATCTCATTGCTTTCGGCGTCGCGCTAGTGACAGTCTTGCCAGTGCAGATTCCTCAACTGGCACTCAGCCAAAACGATCACGAAACGGCAGCGACAATCTGGCATCGACTTGTGTTTGGCTTTCGCTACATTGTCGCTCGTCCTGGCTTACGGGCGATCGTTGTCTTAATGTCCCTGTTTTGGTTAGCTCACGATTTAGGAGGCGCTGTTTATGCCCCGCTGATTCTGGCGCGCACCGGAAATGATGCTCAGATCCTTGGCACGATCGCCTCTGCGGCGGGTTTAGGTGGAGTGAGTAGCGCGTTGATTTTAAGTGCTTGGGGTGGACCGAAACGCCATATTCACGGTGTGCTGCTAGGAATGATTGGAGCGGGCTTGAGCAAAACGATGTTTGGTCTCGCGCGGATGCCGTCCGTTTGGTTGCCCGCTCAATTCTGTTCTTCGCTGAATTTTCCGCTGCTCACCAGTTCCGAACAAGCCATTTGGCTCACGAAGGTGCACCCTGATATTCAAGGACGGGTTCTCGCGGCTCGATCGCTAATTTTGCAGATCATTTCCGCGATCGCGATGCTGATGGCCGGACCACTTGCAGATCGAGTGTTTGAGCCTATGATGATGTCTAATAATGGGTTGACTTTTATTTTGGGTAACATTGTCGGCACTGGCCGGGGCGCAGGAGTCGCGCTCCTGTATGTCATCACTTCGTTAGGATTGATTCTGGTCGGTTTGGGTGGGTATGTGTTCTCTAGGGTGCGCCATGTAGAGCAGATGCTCCCAGACCATGATGCAACTTCAACCAAACAAACTGATGACCTATAGAATCCACTTGGAATCTTTACTCCGATAAGTCCACTTGTGCATTAGAGTGGGGTCTTAGCCTGTCTCTTTATATTGACTGATGTACATCTCCAAATCAGTTCCCAAAATTGGGAGTAGACCAGTTGCAGTATCAGCGAGCAAAGGCAATGAGCCTATGAGAACATGTGCGTAGATTTCATCAGTCGAAACCGTTTCGCAGTGCAGCTAAAATC
Organism: Cyanobacteria bacterium FACHB-DQ100; assembly: GCA_014695195.1. NCBI lineage: Bacteria > Bacillati > Cyanobacteriota > Cyanobacteria bacterium FACHB-DQ100. The sequence continues at coordinate 26,476 of JACJNW010000014.1, forward strand.
TTACAAATTTAACGAGAGCCCTGCTGTCTCAACAGCTTTTGAACTTCTGAACCTGGCTGATAGTTGACACCAAACGATGAGCGATCGCTCTTGCTTCTAACAACTGCTAGAACCGCTTGCGAATATCTGATGCACGGATTTTTAGCAGTGATTCGCCGTACAATCTAGACCATCAATACCGCGTTTTCCTTGCAATAACAGAGATTCCTGATGTTAAGAGATTAAGGGGATGTTCATGAGCCATCCGTGTGAAAAGAGCACCATGAGCAGTACAAGCGTTGCAATGCCAAGCGCCAGAACAAGTAGGCTGCCCCAACTAGTTGAATCAGAAGTAAATTTTTGTTTGAGATTTTCAAGCCGATTAGAAGTTGCCATCTGAGCCTCCTGTCAGGTCTAAAAATGGAGAACGATCTAAACCAGGACGAACAATACGAGATCGCCCATACGCTATGAAGAAGTTGAGAATCTAAAAACTGCTAACCAAGACAACAAAGGTAAGAAGACAGAATAGCCCTATCAACACTGCGAAGATAGTTGCATAGGGTGCGCGGTTAGTCTGGCTTAGATACTGATTAATCTTCTCGTCCTTTTCTTCAGGATACCAAGTCGTAGGTTTCATGATATACACCTCTCTGAATGTTCTGAGTGTGCCATTTCATCGCTACTCTCAGTTTAAATCGCTTTTTCATCCTGCTTAAAAAGTCGCGAGAATCTTTATTCTTACTCTTAGAAATTAAGAGGTGCTGCTTTTCTAAAGTAGGGAAGCAGTTCATCCTAGCAGACGTTTGAGCTTGAAGCAGGAAGTCTCAGCGTTCGCAAGAACGCTGAGACTTCCTGTTGATCGCAATCTAGAGTCAAGGGATCGATAGTTGATCGATTATGGTCTAGGTACCACGTCCTTGTGGTAGTTGCTTCCTCTGAAGGAGAACACCGTATTGGCCCAACATAGGTTCACACCCCATACCCGCTTGCAGCCGACTACCGAGTCATTCTCAACTGTGTTTGTCAGGGTTACGGGCTGATTCAGTTGAATCACGTCGTTTGCCTGACAGTTCGTAAACTTCCACTGATAGCGATCGTCTGCAAGTTGAGTGCGGCTTGAGAGATTGATGCCTGTAGTTTGCTTCTCGTAGATTATCCATTCCTTTTCAACGAAAAGTGCGAAAAGCTCACCGCATTTAATTGCACCCCTGCCAGGGCTCTTGCGCTTCAGCTTCATCCCTTGGTTGGGTGACTTGTCCCATCCTAGGTTTGCGCCTCGACGGTCCTGATAGCCTAAATAGCCCTTCTGATCGAGATTATATAAACTGTAGTTCTGCCCCTCCACGATGCCAGTACCACTGCCTTCGACCTTCCAACCCTGCATTTCTTTCGCTAGCGTCAGCTCTGTTGAAAGCAGGACTGTAGCAAGACCTGTAAATGCAAACAATTTCATTAGTTTTTGGTTTGATATTAAAGTCATAATCTTCTAAGCCTCCTACTAAATAACAACTTCAATATGGCAAGCTCCTTTAAACCTACGTAGTACCCGTGAGGGTACTTTTGACAGAACTTCAGTTAAAAGGGTTGTGTCGCAAAAATGGTAGGGTGGTGGAGCTTAATTTCCTCTAGCCTCGCTCTAAATGACTGCTGACTCCCTGTTCAAATCGCACCACTTTCTACCTGAAATGATCTTACTGAATGTGCGCTGGTATTGTCGTTAT
>JACJNW010000015.1 GCA_014695195.1 Cyanobacteria bacterium FACHB-DQ100
ATCAGGTGCAGCTTGAAGCCAAACTTCCACAGCTGAGACTCGAAAGAACGTTACAGCTCTTTCAAACGTAGTCTCAGCTTTCTTTTCGCGCTACCTCCCCGTCGAACTCACGTCAGCACAAAGTGTTTGAGAACTTGGCAGCACGAGGCAAGACCTTACAGGAAGTCTCGAATTCTAGTTTGGACGTTTCCTGGTGTCTTTTCTTTGCGGATCTCGTTTGATCCCAATTATTGAAGAAGTATTCAACAGTTTTTAGGCACGATCGCAATTTTTCTCTTTTATGGGCTGATATCAGCTTCCCAAAATTAGGCGAATTCGTGTCAAATTCTTTAAACTAAAGGGAGTGACTTTGTTGGAGATGCTATGACCACCACTGTGCAAACCGATGCGCGTGCCTTGTTTCAGGCTGCTTACGAAAATCGGTACACCTGGGACGAAAACTTCCCCGGTTATACGGCAGACGTGACTTACCGCGAAGGCGACAAAACTTACCATGCAAAATGTCGCATTAATGCCGATTTCACTTTTGATGTGACTGACATCGAAGAGGGAGAAGGTAAAAAGGCAATTCACGGTCAAGTTTGGGAAATTGCAGTTCACCGGGTTCGTCGGGCGTTTGAAGAAACGCATGGGAAGAACACGTTTACATTAGGTGCAACTGATCCCGATGGAGGCGTTGAGATTTTAGTAGGTGGTAAGTCGGAAGGCGATCGCTACAAGGTTCGCAACAATGAAGTGAGTCTCGTTCACCGCCATATTCATGGAGTGGTTGTGACAATTAACACCTTTAGTAGTCACGACACTGGAAATGGCTATTTGTCGCACCGCTATGATTCGATTTACAGCGATCCGAAAACGGGAGCTGTCAAAGGTGCGAGGAGTGAGTTTGAAGATCTTTACGAACAAATTGGCGGATATTACATTCTGACGAGCCGCACCATTACAACTGAGCAGCATAAGAGCGAATTTCTGTTTACGAATGTGCAGCTATTAGAGCGGGTATAAACCGCACTCAATCAAGTGCAAGACCCGCACTCTCTGAACGATCGTTCAGAGTTAGGATTAAAGTTGTCAAGCTGTTAGAAGGTGAATTATGTCTTTGACACTAACGCCCGAAAATGTCGAAACCGTTCTCGATGAGCTGCGTCCGTATTTGATCTCAGACGGCGGCAATGTGGAATTGGTGGAATTGGACGGTCCGATCGTGAAGCTGCGCTTACAAGGTGCGTGTGGAAGCTGTCCGAGTTCGACCATGACGCTGAGAATGGGGATCGAACGCCGCTTGCGCGAGATGATTCCAGAAATTGCTGAAGTCGAACAAGTTTTGTAGGCAAATCCTTATATTGAAAATGGAGGCAAGGGATAGACTATTAAAGGTCTAATCCTTTGCCTCCGTTTTTTATGCCGCATCCGCTCCACGTTGCATTTATCTGGCATCAACATCAACCTCTCTACAAAAGCCGAGGGGATGCCAACTATTACGCTCCGTCTGAAGGGCAATATCGCTTACCCTGGGTACGTCTTCATGGCACAAAAGATTATCTCGATTTAGTGTTGCTTCTGGAGCGCTATCCGAAATTGCATCAGACGGTGAACCTAGTGCCATCTCTGATGATGCAGATTGAGGACTATGTGGCAGGAACGGCACTCGATCCGTATCTGACGGCAACGGTTACGCCTGTAGAGCAGTTTGATCGCGCTCTCAAGGAATTCGTGATTGAGCATTTCTTTGATGCGAATCGCCATACGTTGATTGCGCCGCATCCGCGTTATGTAGAGCTTTACGAACAGCGACAAGATCGCGGACGAGGTTGGTGTCTAGAGCATTGGAATGCTCTAGATTTTAGTGATTTACTCGCGTGGCATAACTTAGCGTGGATTGATCCACTGTTTTGGGATGACCCAGAGATTGCGGCTTGGTTAGAGCAGGGGAAAGGCTTTACGTTGAGCGATCGACAGCGCATTATCGCAAAACATCGCGAAATCATGAGCCGCATTATTCCGCAGCATCGCAAAATGCAGGAAGCGGGACAACTTGAGGTGACGACGACTCCTTACACGCATCCGATCTTGCCGTTGTTGGCAGATACCAATTCGGGGCGGATTGCGGTTCCGAATATGACGCTGCCCGAATCGCGGTTTCAGTATCCGGCGGATATTGAGCGGCATTTGAGAAAAGCATGGCTGATGTATGAGGATCGATTTGGTCGATCGCCGCGTGGGTTGTGGCCCTCAGAACAGTCGGTCAGTCCTGAGATGCTGCCGTATGTGGCGAAGCAGGGCTTTAATTGGCTGTGTTCGGATGAAGCGGTTTTAGGCTGGTCGCTGAAACACTTTTTCCACCGGGACGAAACCGGGAATGTTTATGATCCTGAAAAGTTGTATCGTCCGTATCGATTGGAAACACCTGCGGGAGATTTAGCGATCGTCTTCCGCGATCATCGGTTGTCGGATTTGATTGGCTTTACGTATAGTGCAATGGAGCCAAAACGAGCGGTTAGTGATTTAGTGGGGCATTTGGAGGCGATCGCGCGATCGTTGAAACCGAACAATGATCAGCCCTGGTTAGTGACGATCGCATTAGACGGTGAAAACTGTTGGGAATTCTATCCACAAGACGGTAAGCCGTTCTTGGAAATGCTTTATCAAACGCTGAGCGATCACTCTGAGATCAAATTAGTGACCGTTTCAGAGTTTATTGAGCAATTCCCGCCGACTGAGACGATTGCAGCCGATCAGCTTCATAGTGGCTCGTGGGTGGATGGAAGTTTCACTACTTGGATCGGAGATCCAGCGAAGAATCGAGCTTGGGACTTGCTGACTGCTGCAAGGCAAACCTTGGCAAATCATCCTGAAGCAACGGAGGAGAATAATCCTGAAGCTTGGGAAGCACTCTACGCAGCAGAAGGATCAGATTGGTTTTGGTGGTTTGGAGAAGGACATTCCTCGAATCAGGATGCCATGTTTGATCAATTGTTTCGAGAGCATTTAGCGGCGTTGTATCGATCGCTGAATGAACCCGTTCCTGAGAATGTGCGTCGTCCGGTCGAAGTGCATGAAGCGCGGGGCGATAGTGCACCACAAGGATTTATTCACCCCGCGATCGACGGTCGCGGAGATGAGCAGGATTGGGACAAAGCGGGACGACTTGAAGTCGGCGGTGCGCGGGGAACCATGCACCAAAGTAGTTCAATTCAGCGACTCTGGTATGGTGTGGATCACTTGAATTTTTATTTGCGCTTGGATTTACAGACCGGAGTGCAAATCGGGAAAGATATTCCACCAGAGCTGAATCTCTTCTGGTACTACGCGAATCAACCGATGCACAATAGTCCCATCCCATTAGTTGATGTTCCAAATCAAGCGCCTTTGAACTATCACTTTCATCACCATTTGGGTGTGAATTTGCTGACTCAAACGATTTGGTTGCAGGAAGCAGGTGAACATTTCCGGTGGCAGTCGAAAGCAAGCCGCGCTCAATTGGGAGTCGATCGCTGTGTTGAAATTGCGATTCCGTGGGCAGACCTGCAAGTCCAGCCGGATTACTCGCTGCAATTGATTGCGGTGTTTTCGGAAGGGGGACGGTATCGGCAAGTGTTGCCAGAAGATGAAGTGATTGCGATCGTGGTTCCATAACACATTGGCGATCGTCTGGATGGTTAGACGATCGCTTTTTTGAACCACGTTAAACTGAGAAAACCAACTTGTAGGATCAGCGTCGATGACTGCCCTCTCTCCGTCAGCCTCAATCCAGCCGCGCCTCTATACGCCAGAAGAATACCTTGCTTTGGAAGATCAAGCAGAATTCCGAAGCGAATACCGACAGGGAGAAATTGCGCCTCCTGCTATCGGCACAACAAATCACAACCGAATTGCACGAAATGTGAGTGCAGCGCTACATTTTGCGGCTAAGGTGCAAGACGGGGTTTGAGAACTTTATCGGGGATGTGAAGTTGTGGATTCCGCAAGAGCAGCTTTAGACCTAGCCGGATATCATGGTTGTAGTCGGTGAAGTGGCCTATTACAACAATCGTCGCGATATCATTCTGAATCCTCAAGTCATTATTGAAGTATTGTCTCAATCGACAGAAGACTACGATCGATTAGGAAAGTTCGCGAGTTACCGCACCATTCGTAGCTTTGTCGAATATGTTCTGGTTGACCAAAATCGAATTCGAGTGAAACATTTCACAAAGTAAGCAGCTAAACGTTGGCTACTTCACGATTTAGATGCGGAAGATCGTGAGATTCGATTAAAAAGTATCCCGGTTTCGATCTCGCTGAATGATGTTTACCGCAATATAAATTTTTCAGAAACAGAAGTCAGTAAAACAGGAAATTTAGCGGAAATGAGGAGCGATTGCTGAGATGCGATCGCTCCTCATTTCCCTTATTTGTAGCTCGGGGCCATGCCAACGGTTCCCGCGTAAACCGCACGATCGCCTAACTCGTCTTCGATCCGCAGCAGACGATTGTATTTCGCAACTCGTTCACTGCGACACAGCGATCCGGTTTTGATTTGTCCCGCGCGGGTCGCAACTGCAAGATCCGCGATCGTCGTATCTTCGGTTTCACCGGAACGGTGGCTGATGATCGATCGGAAACCATTCCGCGCACCGAGATCGATCGCTTGTAGCGTTTCCGTCAGTGATCCAATTTGATTCAGTTTAATCAAAATTGAATTTCCTGCTTTCTGTTCAATTCCCTTTTGCAGTCGCGTGATATTTGTCACAAACAAATCATCCCCAACCAATTGGCATTTGCTACCAATCTTTTCGGTCAATAACTGCCAGTGCTGCCAATCATCTTCATGTAACCCATCTTCGATCGATACAATCGGATAACTGCTGACTAACTGTGCCAGATAATCTACCATCTCAGTGGGTTTATGAGCGGTTCCATCATAGGTGTATTGCCCATCTTTGTAAAACTCACTCGCCGCCACATCCAGCGCGAGGGCAACCTGTTCGCCGGGTTTGTAGCCCGCTTTCTCGATCGCAGAAATCAACAGGTCGAGGGCTGCCTGATTCGATTCGAGGTTGGGAGCAAAACCGCCTTCGTCACCCACACCCGTCAGCAAGCCTTTATCGTGCAGCACTTTACTGAGCGATGCGAACACTTCCGCGCCCCATCTCAGCGCTTCTCGAAACGTCGGTGCCCCAACCGGAACGATCATGAATTCTTGGAAATCGACGTTGTTGTCTGCATGAGCACCACCATTAATCACATTCATCAAGGGCACAGGTAATACATTCGATAACGGCCCACCGAGATAGCGGTAAAGCGGCAGTCCCAGCGCGTCTGCACCTGCTTTTGCGGTTGCCAGCGACACACCCAAAATTGCATTTGCGCCCAAAGCTGCTTTATTCGGAGAACCATCGATTGCGATCATCGTGCGATCGACTAGCTCCTGATTAATGGCATCCAGCCCGATCAACTTCGGAGCCAGCGACGTTTCAACGTTTTCGACCGCTTTGAGAACACCTTTTCCACCGTAGCGGCTTTTGTCGTCGTCGCGGAGTTCGTGGGCTTCAAAGCTTCCAGTCGAAGCTCCGCTCGGAACTTGAGCAATTCCGTAAGCACCATTCGCCAGAGTGACTTCGGCTTCGATCGTCGGACGACCGCGTGAGTCGAGAATTTCACGGGCACGAATGGATTCGATCGCTGTGTCTAGGGCATCAATCATAATAGTCAAACCTGTAGTGAAAAAGGCAGCATTTTCGGGCAAATCAATTTTGCCTTTGCCTAGAATACGCCCTTCCTGAACAATTCTTGTAGCGAGCTTCACATCCCGGTCGCAGGGAAGTGGAAAAAATCCGGAATTAAATTCAATCTGAGCAGTACACTCGATTAGGTTTCGGTAAGGAGTGAAAACGGTGGGACTCGGTAGATGGATTGGGTTTTTGGCGTTTGCGATCGCGCTTTACATTCTGTGGGAGCTTCGCCAGGTGTTGCTGTTGGTGTTTGCGGCCGTGGTGTTTGCGACGGCGCTGAGTAGCTTGGTGAAGTCTTTGCAGCGATTTGGACTCAAGCGCGGCGGAGCGGTGCTAATTTCGATCGTGACGCTGCTGGTGTTAACGGCTTTGTTTATCGGGCTGATTGTGCCACCGTTTATCACTCAGTTTCAGCAGCTAGTCGAACTGGTACCGCGAGGACTCGATCGGGTGCAAAGCTGGTTTGATCAGATGCAGCAGATGGTTCCAGGGTATTCGCAGTATATGCCTGGTGTGGATGACTTAGTGCGGCAGATTCAACCGTTGGCGACTAGGGTTGTGGGAAATTTCTTCGCGCTGTTCTCGAATGCGTTAACGGTACTATTGAATATTCTATTAGTATTAATTTTGACGATTATGCTGTTGATTAATCCTCAACCGTATCGTCAAGGATTCATTGCGCTATTTCCTTCGTTTTACCGGAGACGAGCCGATCGTATTCTTTCACTGTGCGAAGTGTCGCTCGTGAACTGGATTATCGGGATTTTGATCAATATGGTCGTGATTGGGTTGGTGAGCGGAATTTCGCTGCTGATCTTGGGTGTGCCGCTGGTGTTGGCGAATGCGCTTCTAGCGGGACTTTTAGAGGCAATTCCGAATGTCGGCCCAGTGTTGAGTGTGATTCCGCCGATCGCAGTCGCACTTCTCGATGCCCCGTGGAAAGCGGTTGCCGTTTTGATTGTCTACATTTTGATTCAGCAGCTTGAACAGTATTTGCTGGTTCCGTTTGTCATGTCGCGGCAGGTAGCACTTTTGCCCGCAGTAACGTTAATTTCGCAGGTTGTGTTTGCCATTGCCTTTGGGTTTCTCGGTCTGTTTTTAGCGATTCCATTGGTGATTGTGGGACAGATTTGGATACGAGAAACATTGGTGCACGACGTTCTCGATCGCTGGCGCAAAGATGAACTTGAGGCAGAGTTAATTGATGCGGAGACAGACTTGCAGCAACTTTCAGAAGCGAAAGCCGGGATTGATTCACCCGAAGAAACTCACAGCGACGAGGAGGGTTCGCGGTAAACTAATTCCTGTGTCACATCTGGAATGTTCTGAATTATGAGAGCGTGGATTGCGGTTGCACTGTCGGCAGTCATTTGGTTAACGAGCATCTCGGACGCGTGGGCGTTGATTCAAATCAAGCTATCGGATTTGTCGTATCGAGAATGTTCGGCGGAGATGTCGAAAGGCGCAGTTACAGCGGGCGGTGTGCCGCAGTCGGCGCGATGCTTTATTGTGTTTGGAAAGGCGACCAATCCCACGAATAAGACGATCGTCAATGCCGATATTTTCGGACGAATTTATGATGCGAACGACGATCCGATTATCGAGAACCGTACCCGGTTGGGCGCGATCGAGGAAGTTCCGCCAGGTGTGAGTGAGTTTGAGTTTCAGGTGAATGTGCCTGAGAATCAACCGTTGCCGTTGAAGTTGTTGCAGTTCAAAGCAGCAGGATTTACAGGAACAGTGAGACGTTAGCTCAAAGCTAAATGCGATAGGACTATTACTCGTTTCTGTAGCCTCGTAAATTCATGCAAAAGCCCCCAACTTCTCAAGTTATCTTCACGGCATCACCCGAATTTGCTCAAGTTGCATTGAACGAAATTCAGCAAAGCGATCGAGGCTCAAAATTGCTGCAATGGCTTGATCAAGGAGTGGGCTTAATTCAATTAGACACTCTAGATTTCCGCGATTTAGCACCCCGAATTCTAAAGACAAAGGCTGCATTCATTAGACATCTTTGCCCGGTGAATGACAAAATTCCGCTTGAAATTACACAGTTAAGAGCGGCGATCGCGGCTCAAATCCCTTTGTTCGATCGAGCTGAAACGCTCTCGATTCAAGTTCGTTCTTCTATTAAAAACATCAATCGATCTGAACTTAGAAACGCTCTTGTTGATGATTTAATCAATGCAGGCTTGAAGGTGGAAGCAAAAGATCCAGTCCAAATTATTTCAATTTTCTGTGATAGCACAACTGCTTATCTGGGATTTTCTAATGCTTCAGATAACTTGAGCAATTGGGCAGGCGGAATGCACCGATTTGCACACGAAGACGAACAGATTTCTAGAGCCGAATTTAAGTTGCTCGAAGCGATCGATGTTTTCAATCTCAATCTTCCCACCGCAGGATTAGCGCTCGATCTTGGTGCAAGTCCGGGCGGTTGGACAAGAATTCTGAGAAAGCTTGGATTATCCGTGGTTGCCGTTGATCCGGGTGATTTAGCTGAATCGCTGCGCTTGGATTCAAACATCACTCATCACCGTCAGCTTGTACAACAGTATTTACCAAACTGCCGCGATCGCTTTGATCTCATCGTCAATGATATGAGAATGGATGCAGTTGACTCTGCAAAAAACATGATTGCAGCAAGTAAAACGCTTAAAGAAGATGGCATGGCGATCATGACTCTGAAATTGCCCAGTAAAGGGGTAAAGAGCGTGATTAACAATGCGATCGCACTGCTCGAAGACCATTACGAAGTGATTGGAATTAGAAATCTATTTCACAATCGGCAAGAAGTGACAGTCGCGATGCGAACAGCGCCAGAATAACCCACAATACGACGAAACCTCCCAGCGCTGACGGGGCGCGGGAGGCTGTCAAAGATATTCAATTGCCGCGGAGAATATCAATTTCGGAAAAATCTTACGCCTGACGTGAGTAATACTCAACGACCAGCAGTTCATTAATTTGCAGCGCCACCCATTCGCGATCGATGACTCCGTTCACTTTCCCAGTCATCTTGTTCTTGTCGAACTCCAAATGACTCGGCAAGTTAGACAAACCCGGATATTGCAGGTTTGCTTCGACCAATTTGCGAGAGCGATCGCGATCGCGCACCGCAACCACATCTCCCGGACGGCAGTTATAGCTCGCAATGTCTACAACCTTACCATTGACCGTAACGTGACCGTGATTCACTAGTTGACGTGCGCCGGGAATCGTCGGAGCCATTCCTAAACGGAACACAGTGTTATCTAACCGCATTTCCAGCAGTTGCAAGAGTACCTGTCCAGTCGAACCTGCTGCACGGCGGGCTTTCCGCACGTAGCGAAGCAGTTGTTTTTCGCTCACTCCATAGTTGAAGCGAAGCTTTTGCTTTTCTTCTAGACGAACTGCATATTCTGAGCGTTTCTTACGCGCTTGTCCGTGTTGTCCGGGTGGATAGGCGCGGCGTGCAGATTTACGGGTGAGTCCGGGAAGATCTCCCAGACGACGGGTGATTCTAAGGCGAGGGCCTCGATATCGCGACATTGAACGTTCCTCGTTTGACTCGGAGATTTAAACAACTTTTCTAGTATACGACGCGGAATTCGCGGCTTCAATTATTTTTTCAATTGAGTGACCAGATGCACTAATTCCGGCAAAATCAGTTGCTCTACTGCCAGTTTTACCGCATTCGATGAGCCGGGGAGCGAAAAAATCAGCTTGTTTGAATAAACTCCGGCGATCGCTCTCGATGCGATCGCTCTTGATCCGATCTCGGCATAGCTCAGCGATCGAAAGATTTCCCCGAATCCGGGCAGCGTTTTTTCGAGGAGTTGTTCGATCGCGTCGTAGGTGGTGTCTCTTGGGGCGATGCCTGTTCCACCACTGAGAATCACCGCATCGACAGCGAATAGATTGACGAATTGAGCACGAATCTGATCAGGTTCATCGGGCACGATCGCATAATGCGCGATTGTGTGACCGGATTGTTTGAGCAGCGATTGGATCAGTTGACCACTGCGATCGGTCTCGATCGTGCGGGTGTCACTGACGGTAATCACGGCACAGGAAACGGCGATCGCAGCTTTATCCGGGTGGGGCTGATGCGACATTACGACTTTGTAAAGCCTAGATCGTTGGATTCAGCGTAGCGATCCATAAACCGCATAAAGCGATCCCAATCTTCCACCGATTTCATGATGTAGGTGGCTTCGAGTGCCGCAGGCTGACCGTTGATAAATTTGGCTTTGACTTCGCGGGTGAGCAGTTCGCCTTCTTCGTCGATCATGTACATTCCGGTGATGCTATCGGTCTTTTCAGCTTCTAGCGCTTTTGGCTTCTCGAAGATGAAGGTGGCGGCTCCGTTGGTTCCATCTTTGGAGCGGGTTATACGAACATCTGGGATCACTTCTTCGGTAATGCCTCTTGAAAATTGGATTTCTGCCATGATGCGAATCGATGAGTATTTTGGATTGGCTCTATTCTCCCATCTTTGCGTAACTTAACAAAGGCTTCTCATTTTTCATTTAAGCTTCAGCCACGATCGAATCTCTTTCAGTACCCAAGCCTGCTCGAAATCGGTGAGTTCTTCGCCAAACTGGTGCAATCGATATCCGGTACGATACGGCCCTGATGTGATTGTGATTAAGCCATTTGAGTCGCGCCGCACTTCTCGAATGTCGCGGGTAATGCCTGTCATCCGATTGCTGGCGGTTTTGAAGCGCTGAGTTTCGACGACGAATTCTCGGCGATCGAACTTGACATAAGTCCGCTGAAACGTCGGACTCATAAACAGCAAAAAGATCAGCGCTCCCAAAATGAGAATCCAGGTTGCAGAGCTAAGCACGCCGAAAAACAGGATCAGGAAAATCATCGGCACGATAAACGTTAATCCCAGCGATGCAACGCCTAGCTTGATCAAGCCTGGAAGATTTAAGCCCTTCTCTTCGGGATGCTTGGGAATAACGATTTCTAGCCGTTTTTTCGATCGCATCAGCTGGACTCGCGTATTTTTTGGGCGTTCAACCGGCGGAAAGGAAAACACAGTTTCAGAACGATTCAAGGCATCGATCGCCTCATGTGCTGTCTGGAATCGCTGCTCTAGATCAGGATGGGTGAGCTGATCGATCCAATCTGCTAACGCGGGCGGCAATGTGACACGATCGCGCCATTGAATCCGAAGCTGTCGCTGGGGTAAATCGGCTGGGGAGACTCCGGTGAGTAAATGAATCAACGTTGCACCCAACGCATAGAGATCAGAACCGGGAACAGCACGACCGCCGAACTGCTCGATCGGCGTATATCCGTAAGTTCCAACGATCGTAAAGGTTGCACCCTCGACATTAGCACGATCCTGCACCGCTCCAAAATCGACCAGATACACTTGCTGATCCGTGCCCAAAACTAGATTACTGGGCTTGATATCACGATGCAGAACGGCGGGATTGAGACCATGTAAATCGCGCAGAATTGTTAGAACTTCCAGCGCAATTTGTCGCACTTCCGCTTCAGAAAATCGCTTGCCTTCCTGAATTAATTGCTTCAGCGAAGTTCCCGGAATGTAGTCCTGCACCAAGCCAAACCAGAGAATGCGATCGTCGATCGAAAAAGAATCCCGACACTTCGGAATGCGTGGGTGATCCAACTGCCGCAAAATCTGAGATTCACGCTCAAACAGCTTGAGATCATCCCACTGCGATTGCTCCCCAAACGCCAACAGTTTCACAATCACAGATTGCGACTGAGCCGTTAAATCCATCGCCAGCCAAGTTTGCCGCCCTGCACCGTGACCTAATTTTTCTTGAAGTTGATAGCGATCGTACAGCGTTTGTCCTGCACTCAGCATCGATCGAGGCTCCCTACCGTCTTTACCGACTTCGCTTTCGATCATAGCGATTCCGTCTTTTCTTTAGCTGAAGCTGGGGAGTTTGACGATAAATTCTGTGCCTTGAGGCAAGACGGGGAAGCACTCGATCGAACCGCGATGTTGTTCGACGATTGTTTGATACGAGAGCGCGAGTCCCATTCCGGTTCCTTTGCCGACTGGTTTTGTTGTGAAAAATGGATCAAAAATGCGGGGTCGAATTTCTGCTGAAATACCGATGCCTGTATCTCGGATTCGGACTTTTACAGTTTGGTCAGACTGTTGATCTGTCCAAATTTCAATCGTGCGATTTTCTACGGTTTCGATCGCATCGATCGCGTTGTTAATCAAGTTCATCCACACCTGATTGAGTTGTCCGGCATAACAGTCAATGGGTGCAACAGTTCCATAGTGTTTAACGATTGTAATGTGTTGAGCTTTCAATCGGTGCTGCAATAGCGTTAAGGTTTGCTCGATCGCAGCGTTAATATCAATGGTTTTGAGTGCTGCTTCATCTAATCGGGAGAACGATCGCAGCGATTTGACAATTTCTTGAATGCGAGTCGTACCTGTTCGCATTGAAGCAAACACCCTAGCAACATCATCGAGCAAAAAGCCGAGATCAATTTCATCAATGGTGTGTTGAATTTCCGCGATCGGTTCAGGATAGTGTTTTTGATAAAGTTGAATAACCCGAATTAAATCGCGAGTGTAAGCATCTGCATAACGCAAATTTCCGTGGATAAAATTAACAGGATTATTCACTTCATGAGCAATTCCCGCAACTAATTGACCCAGACTCGACATCCTTTCACTTTGAATGAGTTGCGTTTGGGTTTGATTTAAGCTGGATAGCGTTGCTTCGAGCTCTGCATTTCTTTGAGACAGTTCGGTGGTTCGCTCTGCAACCCGACTTTCTAAAACTTCGTTTGCTTGCTCTAAGGCTTCTTTGGCACGTTTGAGATCAGTGATATCTGTTGCGATCCCACCGATCGCAAACGCTTGTCCTGTTTCATCAAACAAGGGAAATTTGACGACGATCGCAATATGTAATCCGTCTTCATGGGGCTCAATTTCCTCAAGCTGAATCGAAGTCCCAGACGCGATCGCAGCACGATCGGCGACTTGAAATGCCGCTGCAATCTCAGGCGGAAAAAAGTCGTAGTCGGTCTTGCCTAGATCGCGGTCTTGATCGAGATTGAATCGATGGGCAAATTCTCGATTCATCAATATATACGTTCCGTTCGTATTGCGATATTCTTTGGCAAAGATACTAGCTCTTGTGTTGTTGATAATACACTTAAGCAAGTTCTGGCTTTGCTGCAACTTCGCAACTTGACCTGATAATTCTGTAATTAATTTGTTATGTGATTTCTTTAGTCTAATTTCAGACTGTTTATATCTTGTTATTTCGGTAATCATTCCACAAAAGATGGTTTCACTCTGATTGATCTCAGTGAGCGCTGCGGTAATTTGAATCCATCTCTGCTTGACTCGTCCCTCAAAGCTCCAGGGAATGGCACGATTGATTGCCTTTCTTAAAGATTCTCGAAAGCGATCACGATCGCTTGGATCAATTTGGTTTTCTAACACGGCAAAATCTTTTGTAATCACCGCAGCAGAAACACCAACGAGATCAGCGATCGCGTCGCTGATGTAATCAATTCTGTACTCGTTCCCGATCGCGCTTAACCGAAAGATTGCACCTGGAGCGTTAGCGGCGATCGTTTGCACATCAATCTCTATAGCCGAATTAGAACTCATACAGGGCACAACCGAGCAATCTTGAGAAAAGTTTCCTTATCATTCCCTCAATTCTCTTGTGCTACCACTACGATCAACTCCTATGATCAAATACAAAGATCAAATACATACAAAGATCAAATACAAAACTTGTCAATGGGCTGTTAAGCGCTGCTGTCGCCAATATAATCCTAATCCTGCTAGCAGCATCATCCCAAAGCCGATCGCGCATACGCCAGACCACTGAAACCGATTCCAAGCATAAGTGCCTAAATACGATCCAATTGCACCGCCAACAAAATAAAGCGTGATGTACAACGCATTTAAGCGACTGTGATATTCCGCAGGCAAGCTGTAAAGCGTTGCTTGATTTGAAATTTGACTCGTCTGGACTCCCAAATCCAGCAAAATCGCACCGAGGACTAATCCGCCTAGCTGTTTTCCAAAGGCCCAAACCACGAGAAACGCTGCGATCGTCATCAAAACTCCGATTCTTAGCGTGAAGCCCGGACTCCGACGATCAGCAATTTTGCCAACCACCACCGCCGCTACTGCACCCGCAATGCCAACAAATCCAAACAACCCTGCAATATCACTGCCATACTGATACGGCGGTTGTTCGAGCAAAAACACAAGCGTACTCCAGAAGGCACTAAACGCCCCAAACGACATCGCCCCAATCCAAGAAGTCGCTTGTAGTATAGGGTCTCTCTGAATTAGCTCCAACATCGATCGCAGCAAAGTTGGATAGGTCATTTTCAAGCTCGATTGATAGCGGGGTAACTGTTTCGCTAAAACGATCGCCAACAGCACCGTCGCACCACTAGCAAACCCATAGATTGCCTGCCAACCGATGATTTCTCCGGCAAACCCGCTTAGCGTTCTTGCGACCAGAATGCCGATAAATAAGCCACCCATCACCCGACCGACAATTTTGCCGCGCTCCTCTGGTTGGCACAGTTGCGCGGCAAACGGTACGAGGATCTGTGCAGCAATGGTACTCGCCCCGATCGCAAAACTCGCAAGGCTCAATCCCACTAAATTCGTCGATAGTGCCGCCAGCAAGAGCGCGATCGCGGCGCATCCCGTCACCAGGACAATTAGCCGTCGCCGCTCCATGCGATCGCCCAACGGCACGATGAATAAAATTCCAATCGCATAGCCAATCTGCGTCAACATTGGGATCACTCCGACTTCTGCTGCCGAAACTCCGAACTGTTGAGCTATTTTGGCTAAAAGCGGCTGATTGTAGTACAAATTAGCGACCGTTGCGCCCGACGCGATCGCCATCATCCAAACCAGTGAAGAACGCATAAATGAAAGAACGGTGAGGTTTATATTGCAAGGGTAATTGAGGAGCGAGGAGTAAAGGAATTTTGAAGTGTCCTGGAAGCCTTGAGGCGCTCTGTAAAGAAACTGGAGAAAGATCATAAAACTCGATAAAGTCCGAGATATCCCCGTTACACTGTTTTTGTTTCAAACCCTTTTGCAGCAGGAGAAGTGCAAGCATGGCTCACGCGCCGATGACAATTACCACAATTAATCCGATTCAGTTTGGCACCGATGGCTGGCGCGGCGTGATTGCTGCTGATTTCACGTTCGATCGCGTCATGACCGTCGCCCCGATCGCCGCGGCAGTTCTGTCTGAGGTTTACGGTGCAGAAACCGGAAGCAACACCGTGATTGTGGGCTACGATCGCCGATTTTTATCCGAAGAATTCGCTCGCACTGCGGCAGAGTCGATTCGCAAAGTTGGCTTTGATGTGTTGTTTTCTGAAAGTTTCGCGCCGACTCCTGCCTTTAGTTGGGCAGCGAAGAAGCTGAATGCGTTGGGCGCGATCGTGATTACGGCAAGCCACAATCCTGGCAACTATTCAGGCTTGAAAGTCAAAAGCGCCCACGGGGGATCAGTGCCGCCGGAAGTGACGAAGAAGATCGAAGCCTTGTTAGCGAGTGGTGCGCCTGCGCCTGATGTGCAACCGGGAACATTCAGCACGTTTGATCCCTGGGAGAGCTATTGCGAAGGACTGCGATCGCTTGTGGATACTACAGCGATTAAAACGGCGATCGAGCAAGGGAAAGTCACGGTGTTTGCGGATGTGATGCACGGAGCCGCAGCGACCGGATTAGCGCGATTGCTCGGTGTGGAAATTCATGAGTTGAACAGCGATCGCGACCCCCTGTTTGCAGGAGGCGCACCAGAACCGCTACCGAAGTATTTGCCAAAGATTTTAGAGACGATTCAGAATTTTGACGGAAATAGTTTAGCGGTGGGCTTAGTGTTTGATGGCGATGCCGATCGTGTTGGCGCAGTTGATGCCAAAGGGAATTTTCTCAGTTCTCAGATTCTGATCCCGATTCTGATCGAGCATCTGGTGCAAAAAGGCTTTAGCGGCGAATTTGTCAAAACGGTGAGCGGTTCAGATCTGATGCCGTTGGTTGCCAAGCTTTACAACCTGCCTGTACACGAAACGCCGATCGGCTACAAATACATTGCCGATCGAATGCTCGAAACCAAAGTTCTACTCGG
The DNA here is from genome assembly GCA_014695195.1 of Cyanobacteria bacterium FACHB-DQ100. NCBI lineage: Bacteria > Bacillati > Cyanobacteriota > Cyanobacteria bacterium FACHB-DQ100. The sequence continues at coordinate 15,836 of JACJNW010000015.1, forward strand.
CGGAGAAGAGTCCGGCGGGATCGGCTATGGTCATCACATTCCAGAGCGCGATGCGTTACTGTCGGCGCTGTATGTTCTCGAAACTGTGGTACAAACGGGAACCGATCTGGGCGAACTCTACCGCCGTTTACAGGAAAGAACCGGATTTTTGTCAGAGTACGATCGCATTGATCTGCCTCTTGCCAGCATGGAAGTCCGCGCCAAACTTCTAGAGCAGTTGAAAACACAACCCCCGCAAACCATTGCTGGAAAAGTGGTAATTAGCTGTCAGACTGACGATGGCTATAAGTTCCGGCTTGAGGATCAAAGCTGGTTATTGATTCGCTTTAGTGGGACAGAACCCGTTTTGCGGCTGTATTGCGAAGCGGCAACGATCGACCAGGTTCACCAAACGCTAAATTGGGCGCGTGATTGGGCGAGTTGAGGACGAATTTTTCCGCTTCGGTTTGAGCGGCTGACTGCCCCTAAATCTCCCACTCGTGCGAGATTTAGGGGCTACCCGGATTCAACATCAAAGCCAGTTCTATGGACTTATGCTCTGCTAGATGACAATACAGCCCGATCGCTCAGGCAGATCAATCTCTAACTCTTGCTCATTCCAAATCAATTCTGCATTGCCGTAAACGATGCGATTCGGATGCGTTTTAAGTCCCGTTTTATTCCAATGAATCGCAGCTTTCACCGCAACGGTTCCCACATTCACTGCAATAATCACCGTTTGATCGTCTAAGGTTCGCGCAAAAACGTAGGTTGTTCCTTCGGCATACAACACCTTGTAATCCCCCGTTCTCAGAGCAGGATAAGCATGGCGCAGTTTGACTAATTGACGGTGACACTCATAGATTTTGTAATCCCAGTTTGACTCTAACGGGAAACCTCGACGAGAATCTGGATCGATCGCGCCTGGTAATCCCACTTCATCACCGTAGTAAATACTCGGCGCACCCGGAAACGTCATCAATAACAAAGTACAAAGCTCAATGCTAGGACGATCGCCGCCTGCAATCGTCATTAACCGTGCTGTGTCATGGCTTGCTAATAAATTCAGTTGCGTAAGCTGAATCTCCCAAGGATACAGTTTCAATAAATCTTGCATCTTTTGAGCATACTCACCCGCAAACATCGGCGGATACGGCTGGTAATCCCGGCTTTGAACCTGATCCAATACCACACGATCGCCCGCAGCAAACGCGATCGTCGGGCCTGCAAACAAGTAATTCATCACGCCATCGAACTGGGTGCCATCGAGCCACTGACGCGAGTCACCCCAGACTTCGCCGACGATGTAGGCTTCAGAATTCAGGGCTTTGACGCGATCGCGAAATTCCTGCCAGAATCCCGGTGTTTTCACCTCAAACGGCACATCTAACCGCCAGCCATCGATGCCAAATTTAATCCAATACTCCGCGATTTCCATGATGTACTCTCGCACCTCCGGATTATCGTGATTGAACACAGGCAAAGCGCGATTGTTATCCCAGCCTTCATACCCTGCCGGAAACTCTCCCGTATACGGATGCAGCGGAAACTGATGAATTCTAAACCAATCGATCCAAGGCGAATGATCACCGTTTTCTAAAACGTCATGGAAAAAGAAGAAGCCGCGACTGGAGTGATTAAACACACCATCCAGTACAACTTTGATGTCTCGCTCATGTGCCGCTTCGAGCAACTCGCGAAACGCTTCATTGCCACCCAACATCGGATCGACCTGGTAATAGTCGTGCGTGTGATAGCGGTGATTGCTAGCAGACTGGAAAATTGGCGTAAAGTAAATCGCATTCACGCCCAAATCCTGAATGTAATCAAGCTTCTCGATGATTCCCCAAAGGTCGCCCCCCTTGTAGCCTTGCAGCGTCGGAGTCGCATCCCAATCTTCCCAACGCATCGACTTGAGCAGTTTTCTATGCCGTTGCTTGGCGCGGGCAAATCGATCGGGGAAAATTTGATAAAAAACCGCGTTCTTTACCCAGTCTGGTGTCTGAATCTGCATGAAAAGGCGACATCGATCACATCAATAGTACGGTAATGATCCCTGTGAAAATCGCTCTCTAACTATTGGTAGAAGTTTAGGAATTCTACAAATCGTAGTCTATAATACAGATATGAACGTTCATCCTTGCTATGCGCTAATTGCTATGGGCCAAGGACGGAAGTAAGGGGTTCTCCTGAAGGAACGCGCCTCAATCTCACTTCATTTCCATTGTTCGAGGCGACTTATGAAACTCATTTATCGTGGTGTTAAATACGAATATGACCCCACTCAGCGCGGATGCGACGATCGCTTTTCTCAGTCCCATGAGCCGATCACGCTAACTTATCGCGGCAACCGCTACCAACTCGACCCGAATCGCCCTGTACGATCGGCAGTTGAACAACAACCACGTGAACTGATTTATCGCGGCAATCGCTACTGGATGGGCTATCCAGACGGTAAGCCGACGCTTAGCAATGTGAGACGATCGCAGCCAGCAAAAGATCTGCTTTCAACGCATCGTGCGAATTTGCAGCGAAATTTGCAGCGCCGCATCGAGAGTGCTCGTCAGAAGGGCGATGAGGCTTTACTGGCACTGCTTGAAGCAGAACGTCGCCATCTCATCTAACTCAATTTCACTTACTCTTCACGCACAGAGCCGCGATCGCGGCTCTTTTTTTGCAAAAACGCATTTTTTCAAATTCAGTCCGACTTTGGGCAATTGGGCAGAAACATATACGAGAATAGATCTATCCGAATGTCGATTTGCTCAGAGAGAAGAACACTGTGTCTCATACGATCGTTACAAACACTTGTGAAGGGGTTGCGGATTGCGTCGATGCCTGTCCGGTTGCCTGCATTCATGAAGGTCCTGGAAAAAATACCAAAGGAACAGACTGGTACTGGATTGATTTTTCGACCTGTATCGACTGCGGCATCTGCTTGCAAGTCTGTCCAGTTGAAGGCGCGATCGTGCCTGAAGAGCGTCCCGATCTGCAATCTACGCCGAATTAATTTCTGGTGATCTAGGTTTTTGCTCAAAAGGGGACAGAGTTCCCCTTTTTTGTTGGCTTTATTTTGTTGTTAACATGATTCCACGAATTCCAAGGAAGGATAAGTGATGCTCGAATTGGCGACGACACTTCAGGGACAAACTATTCAAAATCGAGTGCGTGAAGTCGGAATTAATCCAAACCACTGGTATGCGGTGACTTGGGCAAAGGATCTCAAGCCCGGAAAGATTCTCCCGATTCGCATCTGGAATCAGTCGATCGCCCTGTACCGCGATTCCCAAAATCAAGTTCAAGCCGTCGAAAATGTCTGTCCGCATAAAGGTGTGGCGATGGACAAGGGCAAGGTGCAGGGCGATGCGATCGTTTGTGGCTATCACGGGTGGGAATTTAACGGGCAGGGCGACTGTGTGGGCATTCCCTACTGGGGCGAAGGTCAAAAGCTCCCCTGTGCTCAAATGCGGAGCTACCCTGTGCAGGAAAGATACGGCTTGATTTGGCTGTTTCCGGGCGATCGTGCCTTTGCTCATTTAGCCTCGGTTCCAGAAATTCCCGAATACGATGATCCGAAGTGCTTTATGGTGCCGATCGGGGCAGAGTTCAAAGCGCATTTTTCCATCTGTAACGAAAACACAATGGATGTGTTTCACGGTTATTTGCACCAGAATCTTCAAGGTTGGTTTGATCCGGTGCTGCTGAAACTGCGCGAGACCGATAAGGCTGTCACCGCAGAATATCAGGTGTCTTACAAAGGCATTTTGACCAAGTTTCTAGGGCTGAGCGAATCGGGCGGTGTCACCACAAAAATTATCTCCGTCGATTATCAGTATCCTAACTACATCAGCAAGCTCGAAGGTGTATCTGCTCTGTACCTAATGCGATTACCGATTTCTGAAACAGAGAGTCGATCGTTTGCAATGTTATTTTTGCGATTACCGATTCCCGTTTGGTTGCTAAATGCGGTGCGTCGAGTATTGCAGCCTGTAGTCTTGCATTTACTTTTCTTGCCGTTCTTGCACCAGGATATTGAAATGATCGAAAGCGAACAAGAAAACTATCTCAGAAATCCGCAACGGCGCTATGTCGAAGTCAATCCCGCGATTATTGCCGTTCAGCGTCTGATTGTGAAGCAGTACGATCGCTATCAGCAGACCCTTCAATCTTCTGAGATGATTTCCCGGTAGCGAATATTCTTTTTTCCTTACGAAGCGCGATGGGCTGCAAAAATTCTCCTACAGTGTCAAATGCTCCTCTAAACCGTGCTGTGACACAAACTCATCCCTAAGTGGGTTGCAGCAATTCAAGGGTCGTCGTACATCGATCGAGAAGACTACTATTCAGCAAACCTATGAGACATCGATTGAATTTATCAAACTGGCGGCGCAGCGTTGTGGCGGTAATGCTTGCGATCGCCCTGTTCGTCACAGGCTGCCAAACTCAAGAACCCTCCCGATTTGCCGAAGCGCAAAAAGAAAGCACTAAACCGAAGGTGACGGCTGTTTCCAAAGAGGCAACTCAAGGTAGCCAATTTAACAAATACTTCCCCAAGCCCGGTGCAGGGTATGAGCGCGTTTACACCCAGGAGAAAAAAGGCTTCGCAGAAGCCAAATTGAAAAAAGACGGCAAAGACTTAGCCATGCTGTCCATTTCCGATACCTCTAGCCTGCCTGCTGCGGCTGCGAAGTATCAAAACACTACCGAGAAAATTAACGGCTTCCCTGCAATGACGATGGGCAATACCCAAACCGGAGTCTTAGTGGGTAAGTATCAAGTCAAAGTCTTATCGCGTGATCCCTCGTTTACCCAGGCAGAGCGCGAAAAGTGGATTTCAAAATTTGACCTCAGAGGCTTGTCGCAACTTAAGGGCTAGGGCATTCAGCGAATACTGAACTACGAATCATAGGAATTTTCATGAGTAAACCCATTTTTGAACTGGTGGATGAACTTCCCACCCGCGGCACAACCGTCAAGGCGCTTCAAACCCTTGATTTTGTCGTGCCCGGACAGTGGCAAAATCTCACCGGATTCACCAACACGATTCGCACGGTTACAGGTGAAACCGACGAGAGCTTGATTCAAGCGATCGGAGAACGCGCCGTTTATCTCTACAACGACGAGTCTCAAGGCTATCAACGCGCCCTGTGGCTGTATCAGACCGTGGATAACGCCGCAGGCGCACTCGGAGCCGCTGCACTCGCAAACAAAGTCGGACAAGACATCTCGTTCCTGGGATTTCTCAAAAATCTCACTCCCAAGCCCGAAAAACTACAGAGCCTCGATCTCTGCGTCAAGCTCGTCGTCGAACTTGTCGCTTTCTGCCAAATCAACGGCATCCCTGGCGATAGTATCGGTGACTTCCTGGCGGCACTCGGTGACTACAGCGGCGAATCCCTGATGCGGATGGCAGCCTTGGTGAGCTTTGACGGTTTAATCCCGCTCGGCGGCGATTTTATCCAGAAAGGCTTGTCTACGATTAGCCAAACTACCCCAGACGAACTCGAAAAGAACCAATCCTTCAAGAGCGTCAAGCCCTTGATCCCTGGCGGTGATTCTGCCGGACAGTTAAACTTTATCGGACAGAGTTTTGATTCGGTCAAAGGTTGGATGGGCGATTTTGTCTCCTCGCGCAATCTGACTCAGCAAACTTTGCTCGATCACGTTCGCGGCGCGATCGATATCACCGCTGACAAGCTCGATTACGTCGGCGCATTTCTCGATGTGTCCGTCAAATACTACACCCACACGGGAACGCAAACTTTAGCGCGTCGTCTGATAGAGCGAGCAGTCGCAGAAATCTAGGGACAGCAATCTGACGATAAACAGCGATCTTACCCCTGGAACGATCGCTGTTTATTTCGTTTGCTAAGAGTCCCTGATAAGCTGATATCACGCCTCATGTTTGAGACCGTCGATCGAACACGATGCGTTTGTGGGCGAAATTTCTCGTCTGCAAATATACTGTTGAGTCAGAAGCAAATCGCGAACGTCATGCAGGTGAGAGGAGTAAACTGTGCAAGTTGTTAAGGAATACGTGCGGCGTTGGTATGAGAGTGAACTCGACCCGGATGAGTATCTCTGTCATCAACGCCAGGGGAATATGGTGGAGATTGAGGAGGCTGAAACCGGAGAGCGGCGCACCGTTCTGACTTTTTGCACAAACGATGTTCTGGGACTGACCCAAAACGAATCGGTGAAACAAGCCGCGATCGATGCAATTTTCCAATACGGCACCTCGAATAGCTCAACCTCGGTGCTCAGTGGTCGGATTGACTTGCATCGTCAGCTTGAAGACGAGATTGCTAGCTTTAAGCATTTACCCCATACCCAGCTATTTCTGAATGCGTGGATGGCGATGCAGGCGTTGATGGATGCCTTTTGTCATTTGGCGATCCCCGTTTCTGGGTTTCAGCATACCCGCGAAACGTTGGTGATGACTGATGTGTTGAATCACGGTTGTATTGTGTCTGCTTTGGCTCACGCCGGAACGCGATCGGGAAAACTTTTCGGCTATAGTCCCAGAGTCCGCGTCAAGGCATACCGCCATTGCAATATGGAAGATCTAGCGCGGAAGCTGAAGCGCCATGCTCGTCCCGACGATCGCATTATGGTCGTGTCGGACGCGGTGTTCTCGATGGATGGTGACATTGCACCCTTGCCAGAGATGATCGAAATTTTGGCGAATTATCCCGATAGTACGCTGCTGATGGATGAAGCTCATGCGACGGGCGCGATTGGTGCGACGGGGCGCGGGATTTACGAGCATTTCGGACTGAAGCCGCAAGATGCGATCGATCGCGGCGTTAATCCGCTGATTCTTTCGACGTTTGCGAAGTTTGGGGCATCGGTTGGCGCAGCGATTAGCACTCATGTTGCAGAGCTAAAGCCGTTGCTGAATTGTTCGCCGACCTCGATCGGGACTTGTTCGCTGGCACCGCCTTTGACCGCAGCAGCATTGCAGAGTTTCCGCACGGTGCAGGAGCAGCCAGAATTGGTGTCGCGCCTGCAAGATAGTACGCGATATTTGCGATCGCGTTTAGCGGCTCAGGGATTTGAAGCGATCGGGGAAACGAACGTTGTTCCGGTGCTGCTGCCGCCGGAGATGAATCCGAAGCTGTTTGCGCGAGAATTGCTGGAGTTGGGGATTTGGGTATCGCCGATCTGGTTTATTGCGAAACCGAGGATTCGGATTACGGTGAACGCGCTGCATACTCGCGAGGAGATGGATTGCCTGGTCGCGGGTATGGTGAAGGTGCGGGAATTGATGTACAAGCAAGACACCGCCACGATTAGCGCGTGATGCGTCGATCGCAAAATCGGTAGAAACGCGAATTGCAAACCCGGTAGAGACGTGATTAATCGCGTCTCTACCGGGTTGATTGTTGATCGGGATTATCGATCGCCCCCCCCAATTAAACCGATGTCTTTTTCGTTCTTTCCAGCATCTTTTGAGCAACCTGCATCGCTGGCGTTTTCCCGTATTGCAACTTCAGATTCTGAATCGCACCATTCGCCGCTTTTACCACGCTCCCCGATGGACTCTGCAACGCTTTTTCTAAATACGGTAAAACCTTCTCCGATCGAATGCGTCCTAGCGCCTGCACTGCATACAGCCGAACCTTCAGATCAGAATCCAGCGTCAGTTTGCCAAGAACGGGAATCGCTTGCTCTACCTCACCTCGAACCGCATGATGACGGACAATTTGACCGAGCGCAACTACAGCCGTTCCCCGCACAAGCGGTTCTGCATAAGTTGTGTACTGAACTAATTTCGAGATGTGCTTGAGATCCTTAGACTGTCCCCAAGCAAGCAGATCCTGAGTCAAGTCTTCAAGCTTGCCATCATTCGGACGCTTTGGATCATGGATCGTCGGTGGGACAAGCACGGAAACGACTTGCTCTCTCGGTTCGACTTCATCTTCTGGACGTTTTGAATCTTGAATGGTTGGTGGGAGAACGACTTCAACGACTTCACCTCTGGGTTCCGGGGCATCGTCGATCGGCGCTTCCGCCACCCTTTCCTCTACTTTTAGCGTTTCGGTGCTTTCTGCTTCTAGACTCAATTCTGCGATCGGTGCTTCTTCGGTGGGTTCTGGAGCCTCGTCAATTGTTTCTGCGATCGGTGCTGATACTTCAGCCGGAGTCGAGATTTCTTCGGCAACTGGGACGACGGGAATCGGTTCAGGGTCAATCTTCAGTTCTGGAATAGACTGAATTACCTGTCCGCTTGAGTCCTCGCGTCTTGTGGTGGATTTTTCATAGCGGGACACCCCGAAAATAACTCCCCCAATCAGTGCCACAAATGTTGCGATCGCGAGTAAACTTTGAGCCATATCCTTACTTCCATGCAAATTCGGCTTTATTATTTTGTCTTAAGTACGCGAAGATGCTGGAATTGTTTAAATGTCTCAATGGTTAGAACACTCCGCCCAAGTTGAAGTCGAGGCATCGATCGACAAAGTGTGGAGCCTTTGGTCAGATCTCGAACAGATGCCCAACTGGATGAACTGGATTACCTCGGTGAAAATTTCCGAAGATCAGCCCGATCTCTCGCGCTGGACGCTGAGTACAGGCGGACTTCAGTTTAGTTGGCAATCTCGCGTCACCAAGCAAATCCCCAACCAAATTATTCAGTGGGAATCAGTCAGTGGCTTGTCGAATCGCGGAGCAATCCGGTTTTACGATCGCGGAGCCGAGGGCAGCATTGTTAGAATGACGCTCTCTTATGCTGTGCCCGATCTTTTGGCTCAGATCATGAACAACGCAATGGTCGATCGCTTTGTGCAGTCCAACATTCAAGCAGACCTGGATCGATTCCGCGATTATGCGCGAAGTTAACCGCGATCGCGCTCTAACAAAATCATCATCATTAAGCTGAGCAAGATTTGAGCCTGTTCGCGATCGTTCGTGCGATCGACTTGCTGAATCGTGAATTTGCGCGACCAAAACGTGGGGAGCTTGGATAGCTTGATCACCACAGTTCCATCAGGGCGGCTCACTAAATAAGTCGGATTAAACAGATATCCGGTGAAGAAGCTACCAAAGGGCAAATCGCCTAACAGCGAATCCATCACTTTCACCCAGGGATTCTCTTCCTGAATCGTAAACGCGACCGTCTCGCCATCAAAAATATCAAAGTGAGCTTTCCAGAGAGATTTCAATCCGCGCCGCTTGAGCGCTCCAACGATCTTTCCGCTTGGGTCTGAGAAATTGTAGCGAGCGGAAAAATCGATGATGCGATCGGCTTTGATCGTAAACAGCTCTTGCGATCGATGGACATCCGCAAACACATTGATCACTTCTTTAAGCCTGAACAGCTTTTGCCGCACGTAGAAAACCGGATTGCCTCCAGCATCGGCGATCGTCATTTGCGGCGTGAGTGACCAAAATTTGAAGGTCAGTTCTAAGGGGTACTGCATGAATTTGAAGATTGAGAAAGCTGAATCATAGTATCCCCAATCCCCCACCATCGAGCATCGGCAATCTCACCAGGTTGGATCAAAGAAGAGATTGATGGTCAGCGTCTCGCGTCCGGGGGGAACCGAAGCGAGACAGCTTCGCACCGTTTCCCCGTCATCGAGTTCCACTTCGCAGGCATGACACGATCCCATCAGACAGCCTGTGGGAATGGACACTCCCGCACGATCGGCAACTTGCAACAGGGGTTCGCCCACTTCAGCATCCACCGTCACATCATCCGGCAAAAAACGAATGCAAACACTCATAACAAAATTCTAAAGAATGTCTAAACGCCAATGGCTTTCGAGGTTTTTGCCTCTACTGTATAAATCAAGGACAAACGGGTACGTTGCACCGAAAGGGTTAGGGATAAAAGCGCATTCAGGCTATCTGGTGCGCTTGTTTTTTAGGGCAGAATTGGCTTGAGGTCTAAATGCGGTTCGATCGAGTCGGCAAGCTGATCGAGCATTTGCTCCCGTTGTTCGCGGTAGTTGGCAACTCCGGTGGGCAGCGATCGCAATCCGCGCTGCTGCCGCAATCGATTCAACCAGGCACGTCGCCAAGGCCCGTTATCAAAAATGCCGTGCAGATAAGTTCCCCACACCGATTGGCTCTCATCCACAATACCGAGATTCGCATCGTCAAAGAGTGCCTGTGTGCCTTCTGCTTCTTCGAGCAAGCGGGTTCTGCCCTGGTGAATTTCATAGCCTGAAACGGGTAGACCTTCTTGCGGATAGTTAGAAGTCACATTGCGCTGGCGGGCGATTTTTTGACCTGCGATCACTGTTTTGAGCGGCAGCAGCCCTAAACCCCGATAGCGCCCTTCTTGTCCTTCGATGCCTTCGGGATCGGCAAGAATTTTACCCAGCATCTGAAATCCGCCGCAAATGCCGAGTACCGTTCCTCCGGCTGCAATGTAGTTCTGAATTTCTTCGGCCATACCGCTTTTGTGCAGCGCGATCAAGTCCGCGATCGTCGTTTTCGATCCGGGAATGATCACCGCATCGGGATGCCCCAGCGATTGCTTCGGATGGACATATTTCACATTCACCGAAGGTTCTGCTTCAAGCGGATCGAAGTCGGTGAAGTTGGCGATGCGAGGTAAGCGAATTACCCCAATCGTCAGATCGCCCCTCTCTTTTGTAGAACTACGATCGAACAGGGAAAGCGAATCTTCTGCCGGAAACACCTGATCGAGCCAGGGAATCACCCCGATCACCGGAATTCCGGTCTTCTGCTCCAGCCATTCAATTCCTGAATCGAGCAGCGATCGCTGTCCCCGGAATTTGTTAATCACGACCCCTTTAATCAGCGCTCGTTCATCAGGATCAAGCAGTTCTAGCGTCCCAACGACGTGAGCAAACGCGCCACCGCGATCGATATCCACCACCAAAATCGTCGGCGCGTTCAGATACTTCGCCACCCGCATATTCGTTAAGTCGCGATGCTTAAGGTTAATCTCGGCGGGACTGCCTGCTCCTTCACAGACTACGAGATCGAATTCTTCGCTGATGCGTCGGAGTGAGTCTTCGATCGCGCTCCAGCCGATATCAAAGAAATTTTGATAATACTCAACCGCACTGGTTCGCCCTGCAACGCGTCCTTTGATGATCACTTGAGAAGTCATATCCCCTTGAGGCTTCAGCAGAATCGGATTCATCTCCACCCAAGGCTGCACTCCCGCCGCCCAAGCTTGCACTGCCTGAGCATATCCAATTTCGCCTCCGTTCGCAGTGACGTAGGCGTTTAGCGCCATATTTTGTCCCTTAAACGGCGACACCCGAAACCCTTTTCGCGCCAGAATTCGACAAAGCGCAGTTGCGACCATCGATTTTCCGGCGTGCGAGGTCGTGCCTACAACCATGACTGCTTTCATTAATTCACCTCCGATCGGTAAGCGGAATAAGTCGGTCTAAAACGGAAGCCGGAACCAGCGGTGCATCACATTCAGAATGCGATCGCCCAAGCTAGCTTTACCAAACCCCCCGACGGATTGCCATTGCTGCACCAGTTGCCGACCCAGCGGAGTCAGGCGAAAACTGTCGGTGAGTCCCTGTCCGTCTACTTCGCGTCGTAAAATGCCGACTTGGATGAGCCAGAGGAGTTCCCCGTCTGCGGCAAGCTCTGAGAGCATTCGTTTACTGTGCTGATTCCGAATGCCAGGAGTGCCAGCAACCGCACCGAGTGAAACGCTGTGAGTTAGCATCGTTGCATAGAACTTGAGCCGAAACGGAGCGCATCGAACAGCGCGGGTGGCTCGATCGAGGGTTTTCTGTGGGTAGCGGAAGTCGGGGTTCGAGGTCGTCGGGGTCATCAGTAATCGGGATGCGGTGGAATAAAGTCTGAAGAAAAGTCTGAAGAATTGTTTACATCAGCCTCTATTATTGACAAAAAAATTTCTGTTTTACGGGATATAAACGATCGAGTTTTTTAGGCAAGCTAGAGTATTTTTCTCGATAGTGTAATTGAATCCGGGTGAAGTCTGGCAAATCAGGGGAGATTTAGCGAGTTTTACGATCGACATACTCATTCAGTCCTTCTCCAAACAGCGATAGTCCTACCACCAGTAGAGTCATCGCCAATCCCGGAAATAAGGCTGTCCACCAAATTCCCCCAGTTGAGAGGGCATCGAGTGCTTCTCTAAGATCATGCCCCCATTCTGGCACTTCATCGGGCAGACCCAATCCCAAAAAGCCTAAACCCCCCAGCGTTAGGATTGCATCTGCGGCATTCAGTGTAAACAGAACTGGAACGCTTTGAATGACATTGGCGAACAGATATTTTTTTAACACTCGCCAGGTTGAAGCCCCCATCGCTTGAGCCGCTTCGATAAATAGCTCTGTCTTCACACTCACGGTCTGATTGCGAACGACGCGATAATACTGTGGAACATAAGCGATACTTAGCGCGATCGCAGCATTTAATATCCCCCGCCCGACCACAAATGCCAGTGTGACCGAGAGCAGTAACCCCGGCAGCGTGTAGATCGTATCCATCAAAAAAAGTAGCGCACGATCGAGCTTTCCGCCCCGATAGCCGCTCACCATTCCCAACGGCACACCCACGATTAAACTCAATGCCGTTGCGAGAATGACCACTTGAATGGCTGCTTGTGTGCCAAACAGCGTCCGCGAAAAAACATCGTATCCCAAGCTTGATGTGCCAAACCAATGCCGAGCGTTGGGTGCAGCATGAGGGGGATTATCGAGAAATTCAGTCGGACTTTGGATAAGCCCGATCGCTTGCAGAATTGGGGCAAACAAGGCAATAGCGACAAAGATGAGCACGATCGCCGCGCCGATTCGCATCATTTGACGCGAGAGCGAGGGGCGTTCTGTGGCATTGAGAAAGCGGGGCAAACGAATCGAGGTCATGAGAGGCACGATCGTAAAACGATTTGCCTATGATACTGGCATTGAGAAGGGATTCGATCGCAGGCGAAAATAGAAGGTGAGTTCTCAGGAGGTTGTTATGTCTCTTACAGCGAAAGACTTAGAAATCGTACAAGCCCAACTTGCTCAGGGTGAGCGAGACTACCGAATTGAACTAATCAACGGAGAAATTATTCTAATGAGTCCATCCGGTTACGAGTCTGATGAAGTGGCATCAGAATTCAATGCACAGTTACGCAATTGGGTAAAACCTCGGAAGCTAGGACGAGTAACTGGAGCAGGGGCAGGATTTGTTTTACCAAATTCAGATACACGCGCTCCGGATGTCTCGTTTGTACAAGCAGAGCGATTGCGCCAAAGTCCTGAAACTTTTGCGGAACTTGCACCGGATTTAATGGTCGAAGTAAAGTCTCCAAGTGATAGCGTGAAGAAATTACGCGCCAAGATTGATCAGTTTCTTGAACAGGGGACGCGAGTGGGCATCTTGATTCACCCAAAGCAGAGATGGGTGGAAGTGCGTCGATCAAACATTGAACCTGTGACGCTAAAAGATGGGGATGTGTTGACGGTTCCGGATCTGTTACCCGGTTGGGAGGTGCAAATCTCGGAACTCTGGTCGCCTGTGTTTGAGGATTAGAGCCGTTTGAGGTTTTGAGCAGCAAGATTGGTGCGTCAACTGGGACAAATTGAGCTAAAAACAGGAATGTTGCTGTTTGAAGTGGGAACAGTCTTGCTCAAAGTAGGAATGTTTCGCTTCTGAACAGGAATGTTTCGCTTCTGAACACGAATGTTGCTGTTTGAAGTGGGAGCAGTCTTGCTTAAAGTAGGAATGTTTCGCTTCTGAACACAAGTGTTGCTGTTTGAAGCGAGAACAGTGCGAGTGAGAACTGTGAGTGAAAACCGCGAAGATGGTGTTTGTGCAGGGCAGCAGCGATCGCCGCGCGAAGAATGAATTTGACCTATGAAGGCTTATGCACAAGCCTGGAATCGCGAAAAGGCAAGGATGACGCTTGTGGTGCATCATTCACAATCACTCCAAGTACCCGCGTTGACACAAACTTCAGTTCTTCTAAAGCGGCAGCGATCGACGATCGATTCGTTCTTCCTAACCGAATCACCAGCGCTAAACTATCGCATTGAGCCGCAATCAACCCACTATCTGCTAAGCCTAGTAAAGGCGGCGCATCCACAATAATCAAATCAAACATCATCTGAAATTTTTGGAACAAAGGCTCAATGCGATTCGTGGTAAGCATTTCAACTGGATCAAAGAAAGCTTGTCCCGCCGTCAGAATCGTTAAGTCTTCATAGCCAGGAAGAAATTGCACAACAGTTTGAAGCTCCTGATCACCGAGCAGCAGATCGCTCAGTCCTACCTGATTTGGCAATCCTAAGCGCTCATGAACCTGAGGATGACGCAAATTTGCATCCACAAGCAAGACTCGTTGTTTCATCCGAGCAGTAGTCATTGCCAAATTTAGCGCGATCGTCGTTTTGCCTTCTCCCACCTCGGCAGACGTAATCATCAGAGAACGTATTGAGGTTTGATTCTTGCTCAAGAGACGGAGATTTTTCGACAGCGATCGCAATGCTTCGATCATTGGAGTAGAAACGATTGGAGGCTGAGCATTGTTATGCGGAATCACCCCCAACACAGGCGATCGAGCAGTACGCTTCACCTCATCCAGACTATGCAGCACATCCTGAAGGGTTTCGACCAGAAACCCGGCTCCAATTCCGAGCAACACTCCCAAGACCGCAATTAATGCGAGAAATCGCACCTTATTAATGCTGTTAGTCCTCATCGGTTTACCTGAGCCATCTCGATCTAAGCGAGGCGGAATCGTCAGTTCCCAAGGAACTTCTTGCTGGGCAGCATCAATCTGCAAAGCTTCCCGTCGGGTGGCAAACTTATTCAAACTATCTGTTGCTAAAGCTAATTCGCGCTGTAAATCACTGTACTGACGAGCGATCGCAGGTAACTGTTGAACTTCGCGATTGACCTGAGCTTTCACCTGATCGATCGCCTGACGACGCGCTTCTGCGACCGTCACCGCATCCCCTGCCTTTGAAACAACCCGGATTGCTTCTTGATTTAGTAGATCTTGTAGATTGCGCCGCTTTTCAAGTAGTGCCTGTAATGCGGGATTATCCGGTTTGAGACGAGCCGATTCGATCGCAATCTGCCCCTCAATTTGCTGATACTGCGTTAACAGCGTTTGATAGTAGGGCGTTTCGCCTAAGACGGTTTGAGGACTCGCCGCCTGCAATTGTCGCAGTAGAGTATTGCGTTTCGCTTCTGCCTCCGCAATTTGAGTTTGATTATCTGCCGCAACTTGTCGCAATTTGCCTTCAGTTTCAGCCAGTAATCGGCTCTGCTGCTCAGGATCAACAATGCTGTGCTGTTGCCTAAGCGCTTGAATTTGCTGCTGTAATGTCTCTACTCGTTGCCGCAGGGGTGGAAGCTGACTATCAATGAATTGAACCCCACGTCGAATGGTGGATTGGCGTTCTTTTAGACTGTACTTTAGATAAACCTGAGAAAGTTGATTCAGAATAAATTCGATTTTCTCTGGATCAGTATCTTGATAGCTAACTTCAATTAACTTAGTTCCTTGTTCACGTTTATCTGATGTGAGTGTAATAATTCGAGCAATTTTTAGCTTCTGAATTAAGGTGTCGTAAGTAGTATCGGGATAGCGTTGGCGAAGCTGATCAATCACAGGCTCTAGTAGTTTCGGGCCTTGCAGAATCCGAATTTGAGATTCGTAATCTAAGCTAGATTGATCGATATTAATCCGTTGAGCATCGGTAACTTCTGACCCTTGAGCACGAGTGGAAGAGCGTGCCAGTTGCTCTTCTGCTGTAATCGGTTCAACGAGGAGTTGGAACTTACCTGCATACTGAACTGGAGCCGATCGAGTCATTAATAGAAATGCTCCCCCAGCCAGCACAGTGGTTCCTATAGTTACTTGTGCCATCAAAAACCCACGTCGGCGGACAACTCCAATCAGCCAGCCTAAGTCCCATTTCTCCTGCTCGACCTCATGAGCAGTTGCAGTCTCGATCCTGGGTTGCGAGAATTTGCCATTCGTTTCGGGCAAAGGTGAAAGAGAATTTGGCGGTTTATTCATCTCGGTTTTTGACTGCATTACCCATACATAGTTGACGAGATCCGCCCCTCAATCACAGCCCAAAAAGCTTCAGAATGTTGAAGACTGAGAAAATATTGCCGACTGGGGCTAACACTGAATTAATCCCATCTCCGATTCTGGTCATCCCCGATCTACCGACGACGATAATATCGTTGTTCTGCATCGCGGGATTGGTGCGATCGTTAATTCCCTGGGACAAGTCGATCGCGATCGCACGACGTGAGATCGTTCCGTCGGGATTCAATCGAATCAGATCGACCGCTCTTGTTTTGGCGCGGCGTTGATCAAAACCACCAGCCGCCAGCAATGCTTGATTCAGCGAAGTGTTGGGCGGAATTTGCACGGTTCCAGGCTGTTTCACTTCACCCACCACATTGACGCGAATCGTATCCGGTGAAAAGCTAGAACTTGCAATCTCAGCCGCTTCAGCAGGAGTGAGTTGAGTCGCAGTTGGAATTGCGATCGTGTCTCCTGTTTGTAAAATGGCATCTTGGCGCAGATCTCCCTCTTTTAATAACTTCAGCAAGTTAATTTCAAAGGTCTGCTCTGTTCCGTTACGGGCTAAGCGGCGGATTTGGATGCGGCGGATGTCCGCTTGGGGTTTGATACCGCCTGCACTCTGAATGGCGCGAGTCACGGTCGGAAATGGCTCGATCGTCGCTTGATTCGTCGCACCGGGAACTCCTGCGGCTCCCGTGCGGATATTCCCAGCTACGACATAAGCGCCAGGTCGAAACACTTCGCCAACCACTGCGATCGTAATCGGTTCGCGATCGGCTGCAAAGGTTGAATTAGCAAGCTGGGCGGATTCGGTTAAGTCAATTTTGGTGGCTGTCGGGATCACAATCGAATCTCCATCTCGGAGGGTTACGTCCTGAGTACGATCGCCCAATTGCAAAAATTTTCCTAAGTTCGCGGTCAGAGTTTGGCGATTGTTGCCGCTGATCCTTTGGATTTGAATATTTTTGATATCGGCTGCCTGAGTGATACCGCCTGCGAGTTTGAGTGCACTGGTTAAAGTCGGAAAAGAAAGCGTAGCAGTGGGAGTCGCAGGCGTAAGAGGAATTGGGTAAGAACCGGGGCGATTGACTTCTCCGGTGAGGGTAATGCTAAGCGGGCGGGGGGTAACCAGAGTAACAGTCGTCAAGGGACGACGAAAGAAGCGCAAGTATTTCTGAGTAATTTGTTTGCCTGCTTGATTCAGGGTGAGTCCTTTAACGGGAACGCTACCAACGAGGGGAAGATTGAGGCTCCCATCAATTAGAACTTGATAACGGGCGTTTTGACCGCTGTATTCGGGAGCATCGAAGATATCAAGTTGTACCAAGTCCCCGGCTCCTAAGGTGTAGGATTCATCGATCAAAGCAGCAATGGAAGGAGTCGCAACAGAAGGTTCGGCGCTGTAGACGAATCCTGCATCAAGGTTGCCTGCAAGTAGAACCAAGCCTGCCACAGAGCAGAATTGATAGAACCGAGTAAAAGACATAAGTTTCATCTCAAGTTTCGCCTCGCTGTCAATAAGAGGCACGGAGTAAGAGCCTATTGAACAGTAAGCCCGATCGCTGCCATAAACCATCAAAGCGACTCACACGATCGCTTGATGAAGGTTACAACTCAGACTGGCGGATTTAAATTGATGCTGACTTGCTTCTTAAAGGTTGCAAATACTGTTTGACCAATCCCTTAACTCCAGACAGCTTTTTCTGCCTGCTCAGCCGTTTCCGTTTTTGCCAATGGTAGGTTGTGTACGTTTTGAGAAAAGCGTCTTGATTGCTTGCTGCTTCTTCATCTAACTCTGCTAGAAACTTCTTATCTGTGGGCAGATGAAGCAAAAAACAGCTTTTCATGTAGTCAAGATTTCTCTGGGGATGAAGTGGAGGCGTACTCCAGTATCTCCAAACAATGCCCAGCGTTCCTGCATCTGCCATCACATAACCCTGCTGCCGCATCTTCTCTAAAGCAACAGAAGTCACTAATTCATCGCCCTGATGATAAAGCACATCGATCTGACTGATGTATGTATCTAGAATTTTCTGAACCTCAATAGATAAAGCGCTGAAGAAATCAGGGTTTCCTGCGATGAACTCACCACCACACCATCTGCCTTCGCTTGGGCTTGGCATGAGCTTTTGAATATCGGTGAGGAGCCGATCGTGACTATAAGCGGGGATCATTTGATCCGAAATGTCGTAGTAAAGCGGAACTTGATGTTCAACGATGTACTCAAAGCAGCGTGGCAGCGGATTGACTGCAAGAACATCTAAATCAATCAGCAAGGAATATGACTGTGGATCAAGGGAAGCGAGATATTGATAAACCTCTAATTTGAAGTGAGATGAGAAAAAACTCAAACCATGTGGAAGCTGCATATTGAAGCACAGCTCTTGAATTTCCAGAATTCCTGGCTGTCCAATTTGCGCTAATAACCGCTCAATCTCTTGCTTCTGGTTCGTCAGGACAATAAAACTGATGCCTCTACTTCTAAGCGATCGAGACAAACTGATTGCATTTCTGAGATAAATCAGAATTTGTTCATTAAAGGAAGTCACAGCACAGTTTACTGCACTGTTCTCATTTTCTGCGAAATGCAGAAGCCCGTAGAATTGATAAGGCATCGTTGCTTAGCTCCTTGACTCGCACATCACTCGTTGTAAGTGTTCCCGAAGTGATGCCAAAGATATAGAGAAGTTAGCCGTAAGGGGAGATTCACTTGCTTCTATATCGCCGGTAACTAATGACGTATAAACGAGATGATTATGCTTTGCGATCTGTTCGTACACTTTTGGAGTGTACTCTTGGCTAAAAAGCTCGATTACTTTTGTGTTCGATCGACAAAAAGTGAGGTTGGTAAAGCCTGCACCATGTACGCCAACAATGATCTCAGCCTGATGAAATAAGCAAATTTGTTCCAGGACAGACAAATCTGATAAACGATAGCGTGAAAAGCCTTGCTGCTCTAGAAATGCGAACACCTGATTTTCATTGAGTAAACGTCGTCCATTCACAGAGTCTCCGCGCTCAATGTAAACACGCTGATTAAATTTCAGGTCTAAGTTTGCTTTTGGTAAGAATGTTTCTCTGAGCCAGTTAATAATCCACAACGGCGGATTGGCGAAGTTTGGATTGGGATGATCGGTAACAATAAGCTGCTCAGCACAGAGATGTTGAACTTTAGCACTAGAAATCAAGTTGTTTTTGAGACTCAGCAAATTTAGCGTTTCAGCTTGAAAACGGTAGCGAAGATCTGGAACTAAAAGATAGTCCACCTCATCGATATCTAGCACAGATTCACAGAGCTTAATTCGCGGAAGAACGTCATAGAGCCAATGATAATAGTTGTAATTGCCAGAGCCACC
Organism: Cyanobacteria bacterium FACHB-DQ100; assembly: GCA_014695195.1. Lineage (NCBI taxonomy): Bacteria > Bacillati > Cyanobacteriota > Cyanobacteria bacterium FACHB-DQ100. The sequence goes on from JACJNW010000015.1 coordinate 35,180, forward strand.
TGTTAGCAGCGAGAGTACACTTTTACGAAAGCGACTGATCGATCGCGGTGTTCCTTTGCTCAATACAGGATTTTGCTCAGGCGGCAAGATGATGCCGTCTTTCCATTGCCAGGATGCACCGGGAACTAGGAATCGATCGCACGATACTGCAATATATACATGACGATCGGTAAACAGCTTACCTTTTGTAATGGTATAGACTGCATAAGGTTGCTCTATCAATTCTGAATGAACATGCTTCACCTCAACTCGATCGAGCTGATCTATTGATGCAACCTCACTGGGTGCATACAACAACGAAAAGAACCAACCCAGTGACCACTCAGAAAGCTTTCTTTTGAGCTTAGGCAGAAGTTTAGGAATATTGGTAATTAAGGTTCTCACGATCGTATTGAAGTTACTAGAGAGCTTGGAATTTTGCATCAACTAACGAACACTAAAAGACATTCGTTGCACCAACATTAACCAAAACAATCTACGGTAAGGCAGCAGCCAGTAGAATAACCAGAACACTCCACCATTTTCACGACAAAATGCTTTCCACTCCTCAAAGGAATGCAGCGTTACATCTTCTAGCGCAAATCCCTTGGGTCGGTTCACTTGCTCTAACTTTACCCCAGCTAAATCACTCTTAACCATTCGGCTTCGATGGGGATTTGCAGAACAGGTTCCCAAGTAGCCGGGTGCAATCCAAATCGAACAACCTTGACGGCGCGCTCTTAGACCATAATCATGATCTGCTAGATTATGCGTGTAGACTGGGTTGAAGTTTCCGACTAGGGCTGCCACCGTACGCGGAATCAAAACGCAATTGCCGTGAAAGGTGTCACAACGCCGGGGTTGCTTTAAATCAGGATTAACTTGGTGAAACTTGAGGGGATGCCAAAAATAGGTTTGAGCAACTCCACCATAGCTGGGTTGATTGGTATCAGGATCAAGGGTAGAGGCAACAACGATCGCTTTCTGCTCTCCTTGTGCTGCAAGCTTATCTGATACCTCTAGCAAAGCTCTGAGAGCATAAGGATAGAGCATCGTATCATCGTTTAGCAAGCAATAGTAATCCGGATCTTCTGCCTGTGCCGTTTCAAAGGCAAGTCGCGTTCCTCCATTCCAAAACAGGCTTCCGGTTCCTTGGCGCACCCGAACATTGGGATAGTTTTGGCGCACTGCCTCTGCTGTGCCATCCGTGCTGCCATCATCAATCAAATAAGGCTTTAACTCGATCCCCGGCGGAAGGTTTTGTTCAGATAAAGCCTGCAAGCACCGCAGCGTTTTTTCACGGCGATTGTAGCAGGTCAGGAGGATCGCGATCGTTGTTTGTCTCATTGTTGTTTAAGCCTCATGGGTGAGCAGAGTCAAGGCAGTCTCTACACTGTGCAGAAATTGGTTGTACCGATTTTCAACCCAGGTCTTGACCGATTCGAGGTCGTCAGGCGTGATCGAGCGAGCGATCGCAGTTTGGATAGCTTGAGCAAATTGCCCTGGCTGTTCGGCAGAGTAGACCGTTGTTGGTAGAGTTGTTAATCCCCGTAGGGCAAACGGAGTTGCCACAACGGGTAGAGCGAGCCCGATCGCTTCTAAGGTTTTAAGCTGCACTCCGCCGCCACAAATAGAAGGAATGGCGATCACCCTTGCTTCTGCTAAAAATGCTTGAGCATCTTCTACAAATCCTAGATACTCAACATTGTGATACTTGTCCTTTATCCATTCTGCCCCTCGACCCGCAACCCGAATCGAACAGTGAGCCGGGAGATGCGGATAAACTTGGTCAAAGAAATAGCACAATCCATCTGCATTAGGTTTCCAGATCCAGCTCCCAATCATGCCAATGTCGTAAGTTTTGCGATGAGTCGGATTCACTGGAGAAACATTGACGGGAAGTTCAAATACTTTCACTGAATCCGTTTTATCGAACTGCCTAAAGTAGCTTGCATCATGCGAACTCAGCGTCCAGATTGCTTCACTGGTCGCAGCAAGATTCGCTTCCATTTGTTTGACTAACTGCGCTTCTCGCTGATAAACCCGTTTTTTCAGGTGATCGACACTGGATTTGAGGCGTTGTTGATAGATTTCATGTTCTACATTGTGGGCTAAAACAGCAATCTTACTAGGCTCGACAAGGGCAGGTTTTAACCAGCAAAGTTGAGACGAATGCTCCAGTACAATCACATCATAATGCTGTTGAGATAACAACGATCGTACCGTTTGCACATAGCGATTTGAGTAATATTTCGCTGAGCTATAGGGCAACTGTCGAAACAGGGCGATCGCAGCCCAAAGTAGTGAATGTATTCCGGCAGATGACGTTTCAATATGGCGTTCACCAACTTCGATCGTATCTTTGCCGTAAGGATGACGATCGCCCCAGCGACGATAACCAACGATCGAAACCGAATGACCTAGTGCTTTCATCGCATCGATAAAATGCTGAGATGCGATATCTGCCCCAGTCCCGTATCTGCTAGGAATTGCGGTGGTTAAGTTTAAGATTTTCATAGATAGCGCGTCTCATTGCTGAATTTCTAACAAAGCAACAAATTAACTAGGAAGCCGTGTTCAGGACGGATTGATAGAGGAAGGACATTTTTTTTCCGCGTTGCTCCCAGGTGTAGAAAGACTTGACCCGTTCGTAACCCTTCTCGCCAATCTTGCGTCGGAGTTCTGGAGCTTCAGCAAGACTGGTGATTGCACTGGCGAAATCATGCACAATCTGCTTCTTACTTCCTACATTTACTAAGATCCCGCAGTCTTCAGATAAAACGGTTGCAGTGCCATTCAGTTTCAAACCAATTACAGGTAACTTATAAGCCATTGCTTCGAGAATCACATTGGGTGAACCCTCACGCAAGCTTGGAAACACAAAGATATCTGCTCGCTGGTAATAGCCGCTCATTTCCCGATAAGGAACTTGTCCTAAAAACTCAATTTTCGACTGTAATCCCGCCTGAATAACCTTCTTTTTCCAATAAGGCAGAAGCACTCCGCTACCTACAACCAGCAATCTCCAAGAAATATTGCTTGGTAGGCGTTGTAATGCCTGTAAAAGAAGTCCAAAATTCTTGCGCGGCTCAATCAAACCCGCCCAAAGTAAGCAGATTTCAGCAGACTCAGGTTTTTCAGTTTTGGACAAACCCTCAGGCAGCTTAGGAATGCCTGAATCTGACATTAAGAAAGTTGTCTCAGAATCTCGCATCCTGCGAATTTCATTCAGTGTTTCCAAGTTGCCACATAGAACAAGCTCAGCTTTCCTGACTGTCTCTCTGGCTGCAACGGATGTTAATCTTGTCCAGATAAAGTAAGCCATTCTGATCATTTCTTGGACGATTCCCTTAGCTGGCAAGAACGAATAGCCAACGAGAGGAACACTTTGGCTCCCAGTGACCGGGCCTAAGATGAAAGGTTTAGGAAGCCGCGATAAATAACTCGGAATTGTCCACGAACCATAAGTAACATGATGAACAAGGTCGATCGTCACGGTTTCCAGCAGCTCTTGTGCTTCGATGAAAGCTTGTTTTTGCCATTCAACGCATAGATTGTAAAATTCAAACCGTGGAAAAAGAGCCATCATGAGCTTAGACCCTTGTGGCATTGGAATAAAAATGAGGTGAATGTTATCGCGGTAAGGCAATCGATCGACTGCTGCTCTTACAGGTTCTTCTTGTCCTAAAAAATCAGAGATGAGCGCATAAACTTCATGCTCTTTTGCTAACTCCTTTAGCCAGTTCCAACCCACGCCTTCTTCTGATCCCTTGTCCGGGTGGCAGACAAATGCAGAGAGCAATATTCTCAGTTTCTGAGCAGCCATAGTTCAACCTGCCGCAATCATCCCATCGTTTCAACTATTAATACCCAAATGCTTTGCCTTAAGCTTGATTCCCAAACATGCAATTGATAAAATCCCCTAGCACCAAATCCTCCGCAAACTTCTCTTCCATCATCAGGCGGCTTTTGCGCTTCATCGATTCGATCATGGGTTTGTTTTGAATCAGCGCTTCTAACTGCTGAATTAGGTCTTCCTGAGAGCTACAGATGTAGCCATTCTCTCCATTGACAATAATCTCAGGCGCACCCAGAGCATTTTTTGTCGTTAGGATTGCAAGTCCAGCACACCCCGCCTCACCGATCACCGATGGATAACCTTCAAGCGTTGTTGGCAGAACGAAAATATCGTGACTTCCGAATAAGTTAATATGCTCAGTCTGCCCATAATCCACAGAGGTTTTGACTGTAAGATTGGGGTGAGATTCTACAGCTTGTTTTGTCACGATCGTCAGTTTCACATTCGGATTGTCAAGCTGCTTAAACCAACGCAGCAAAACATCTCCACCCTTACGCTGAAAGTCGCCCCCTACAAACAAGAGACGAATTTCCCGATCGTAGCGTTCAGGCGATGGGATGAACAAATCAAGATCAGGACAGAATGGCAACCTTGCTTTCCTGAGCTTACTTTTGGGAATCTGGTAATCTTGATGAATTCCTTCGATCACTGCATCAGTCAGTCCAAACACATAGCGTTGAGCACTCATCACTTCCCGATGGGTGGCAGTCAACCAACTTGGAGACAACGATGCGTTTAAGAAAGGTTCGTATAGTTTCTTAGTCCAATCCGTGACGATATAGCTACTCTGCTTGCGTGTGACCGGATAGGCGAAAAGCGCAGGGCTAATCCCATGAAATAAAACTTTTCTGCCTTCTTGATAAGCTCTTAGCACTTCTCGACAGAGGTTGTAAGACCCTAAGAACCGTCTTGCAATAACAGAAGCATAAGCGAACTTAGTTGTTGGCACTCCTCTTTGGGCCTGATTTGGAATGAACTGATGCACCCTCAGATCTAAATAGTTCTCAAAGATTGAAATCAGCCGCTTCTCATTGGTTCGATTTCCCAGATCCACGGGAAATGTCACTAGTAGAAGTTTTTTCTCGATCGTCATTTTGCTTCTCACTCAATGTAGTTCCTCAGCCCCCTGAACTTATAAATCTCTTAACTCACAGTTTTCTCGACTAGCTCTGAGTAAAGTGCAATATGCTGCTGAGCTTGCAGGGTTAAGCAAAAGGATGTTTCCGCCTTTTTTCGTGCATTTTCGCTCAGAAATTGATGGCGCTCTAAATCCTCTAAAACCCAGATGATTCCCTGAACTAAGCTCTCCGGTTGGTAAGCTGCTGCAAGAAAGCCATTAACTTGGTGATCAACAATGTCTTTCAAGCCAGTTGCATCGAAAGCAACAACAGGTGTTCCACAGGCTAGAGATTCGGATGCAGTTTGCCCAAACGCCTCTTGTACGGAGGGGACAACCATCACCTCTGCCGCAGCATAGGCGATCGCAAGTGAGACATCATCGTTGAGATGTCCCAAGTAATGCACCTTAAAGCCCACGTCAACTGTCTTTTCTGGCTGTGAAGCTCCAAAAATCACTAGCTCGATTCTATCTTTCCATTCGGTTGTCCTCAGTTTTTGCAGAGCAGACTGAAGTAGATGCCAACCTTTCCGAGTATCGCTCGTTGGATCGAGCGCTCCGAATAACACCAATAATTTGTCTTGAGGAAGATTGAGTCGATCGCGAGCGGCTGGTCGATCAAACGGTTTGTAAATTTGCAGATCCAGTCCGTTCGGAATTACCCTAACTGGAGTGTGACGAAATACAGAACTCTGGCTAGCGCAGTCGGCTAACCAACGGCTCGGAGTCACGACCACAAGATCAAGGTCGCGCCAAGCTTTTGCCTTGCGATTCCAAACCCAGCGAGACAAGTCTTGCTCCTGTGAACTTTGCAACTGTGGACAAGCCCCACAAGATTTTGTGTAGCGATCGCACTGTTCCGCATAGTGACATCCCCCTGTAAATCCAGCCATATCATGCAGCGTCCAGACTAAAGGCTGGCGGAATTGCGCTAAGTTCTCAATGTTCAGAAATCCCTTAAAAATCCAGTGCAGATGAATCACACTCGGTTTAAGTTGAGCGACTTGAGAGACGACCCGATTTGGAACCCACTGCGGCGAAAATCGTGAATGACTGCGCGATCGTGCGGGTAGGTCATCCAGTCTTTCACTGATTAAAAGTTTCTCGTTGAATTTCCTCAAGAACTTCTTTTCAACAAGAACAGAGGGATCATGAGAGCTTTTCGCTTGCACTAACATCTGCGATCGGTATCCAGCTTGTCGCAACCCGCGATGCAATCGATAAGTAGCACGAGCCGCCCCTCCTGTAAGGTCTGAGGAACTTAAATGAAGAACTTCCATATCTTGATTGAAGGAGATAACTAGGCTAGTGTTCGTTCAATGAGATTTTCGTTTCGGTAGGACAGCTTCTTGCCCTCTAAATTTCCCACGGGTGGCGGATGTAGAAAATTGAGATTACCTTCTAGTGATGGATTAACTGTTTGAGAATTCTCTGAGCTTTTCTGCTGGCACGAAAAGCTAAACTCGGTGCCTCTTGCGTAAAGTGCGAATGTTCAGCTTGTGTATCGCGAATGACAAAAGGTGGATGCTTCAGAGGAAACTCCATTGCTTCAATTGGTCGATTTGCTAGACGTGGATTAAATTCCTTCGTATGAGTTGCGTCCGCATCAAAACCACAGTTAGAAATCAGGTTGGTACTTGCGATCGCGCTAACTCCGTTTTGCACCCAGCAAGCAAAAGTCCATTGATAGTCCCAAGTATCGACTAAGTTGTCATACACAGACTGAAATGTGTGTTCCCAAGCTTTAGCAATTTTTGGATCAATCAAGATATCTTTGCACCAGTTTCCAGCTTTGATCGTGGGCCAAAGCGCCATATTCACATCGTAATACTGCCAAGCTCGTCGCCAAGTTGCCCAGCCCCAAATGGGGGTCGATCGCGCAAAGTAATAGCTATACTCTGTTCTGCGGGTCGCTAACCGCGCATTGTCTCCACAAACCGACATAATGCGCTGATCATCGCGATATCGATCGAGCAATTCTTCACAAAACCGAAAGAACGTCGGATGCGGTAAACAATCATCTTCTAGGATAATTGCTTCTTCAACCGTTTCAAAAACCCAATCGAGTCCACTAGCAACCCGATGTTTACAGCCTAAATTGAGGTCGGAGTAATTCGTCAAAAGTTCGCATTTCCAGTCGATCGAATCAATCACGGCACGAGCCGCAGCACACTTTTCAGCTTCGCCGGGTCGATCGACGCGAGCACCATCCGCAATGACTAGCAATTGTTCTGGCTTAGCTTGTCGAATTGCTTCAAAGACTCGTTTCGTAGTATCCGGGCGCTTAAAAATGATCAAGGCAACAGGGGTTTTCATGCGGCTCTCTCAAATTGCTGCAAACTGTAACTCATTCATTTGCTTTAAAAACGGCGGTACTCAACGTTTTGGCAAACAGAGAATATCCTCTCTCTGCCAAGAACTGATAGACACTACCTTTCTGAATCTGCTCCAAGTCCATCTCAGCGCATTCAGCCAAAATATACTCCGGTCTAAACGCTGACCAATCGTTCGATTGCAGCACTTCCAAATCTAAGCCTTCAACATCGATCGACAAAAAGTTAATTTTCTGCCCCGTCGAAAGATGGCGGTGCAGTACTTCCCCCAAAGTCTGCGTAACAATCTGAATTTCCTGCTTCAAAGAGTAAGCCCCCTGCCATCTTCGTTCTGCTAGTTCGCGACCGAAACAATTCAACGCCGGATCATCAAACACAAAAAATGTCATTTCTCTGGGACTCGAAGCGATCGCTGCTTCCACATTGATATCTCTTGGTCTCAAGCGTTTGAAAGGCTCCATACTTCCCGGCATTGCGTCAATATTGATACCTGACCATCCTCTTTGATAGAAGATGAAAGTATTGGAGAACCGTTTAGGATGATGAGCACCCACATCCACATAAAATCCACGATCGACAGTCTCAAACACACGATGCAAAATCAGATCCTCACCTTCTTGCGAATAGGACTTTCTGGAGTGCCCATCCCGAAGAGTCATTTTCAAGTCTTTCAGATTGTTTTTTAGCAGCATAGGAAGTGTTTTCATCAGAAGTTATCCAAAGAAGTTATCCAACCAAGAAAAGTGCTTTGAGTTGTAACGCCAAAATCCGTTTTGCTCTGGGATCAACGAAGTTTGTTACGACCACCGCACATCCATAAGCAATCACCGTTGCAATTGCCGCACCGACTCCAGCGTAAATTGGAATCAGAATAAAATTGAGCAGCACATTGATCACCGCACCGATCAGAGTCCTCTGTAATGACAGCTTGAGAAACCCCTCAGCAAAGCTCCACGACTCTTGAGCCACCCCCAGAAACACAAACACACCTGCCCAAATGTGAATTGCTAAGATGGGTGCAGATGCAGCATAATCGCTGCCAAACAAAAGCATAATCAGCCATCCTGCTAGAAAAGTGACTGGGAGCGCGATCGCATAAGCAAGCCGTACCAGAAAGTTAAATAGACCTTGTAGTCGTTGATAGTACAGATCAATATCTTTCGATCGTAGTTCTACAATCGCCGGAAAGGCTGAGGAAGTCAGAGCCATCGGCACAAAATACCAGATCTCAGACAGCTTCACGGCTGCTGAATACACTCCAACCGCTTCACTTCCCATCATTTCATTCAACATCACCTGATCAATCTTCATGTAAGTCATGATCGCCAAGCCTGACAGAATTAAAGCCCAGCAGTTTTTCAGCAATGTCCGAGCGCGAGTGATATTTCCTCGCCACGAGGTCAAAGAAAATCCTCTAGAGCAGTAGGCTGCAATTAGTCCAATTGCAATTAGGATGCCCTCAAAACAGGCTGCCCAAGCAAAGGCAATCAGGGGCGCTCTAATATGAATGAGTGTTACTCTCACCCCAACCGTAAAGATGAAGGCGGCGCTTTTTGCAAGAATTGAATACTTTGATTGCAACTGTGATTGGAACCAGGAGTCAATAATGTCAAAGGATTGAAAGATAAATCCTGCGGCAGTAATTCCTACAAGCCATTGGATCATGGCATCGTTTGGGCGCATCCAGTAAATTACACCCAACGATAACAACCAAGCCGAAATGCCACCTACCAATCGAATCAGGAAAGTCGTACCTAGAATTTCATCTTTATCAGCAGGAGACTGCACAATATCGCGAACCACAAGCCCCTCTAACCCCAATGTCGCAATGGGGCTGAAGAGCGCAGAAAAAGCGATCGCATAGTTAAACAGTCCAAATTGCTCTGGCCCTAAGTATCGAGCAACCCAAACGCCTAGAATCAGCGCCAATCCCATGCGGAGAATTCGATCAATAAGCAACCATCCCGTATTGCCAAGAATCTTTTGTACGGTATAGCGCCCCTCCAGCTTAGTGCGAAGAAACGGAGGCAGAAGTTGAACCCAGGATTGATTCATACCGGTAAGCTCCTGACAGATTGAAGTTCAGGAGCCGACTTTCTTTGCTGTCTGTATTCAATCTGCAAGCGGCTTAATGCGATCGTATACAACACCCAAATATAGTTTGCACCTGTCAGCAGTGTGTGTGAGACGTTGAAGAAAACTAGGTAAACCAAGATCAGAAGTGGCAAACTGCAATCTGCTGAGCCGTTTTGCAGGCTGTACTTCACTGCTTGAGCGAGTCCGACAAACCAAGACATAAAGAACAGGATGAGTCCAAGCACTCCCAAACTCAATGCTAAATCAATAAAACCATTGTGGGCATGAGTTGGAATAAAACCACCATAAATGATAATGCCATGAGCCGGATCATCATCTCCACGCCAAGCTTGCCAAAAGCTATTAATGCCGTAGCCTACAAACAAATTATGCTGCTCTAAGCGATCGATCAGTTGCGGCCAAAACTCTGTTCGTCCTGTCAGTGACATATCTTTGCCCAAAGCCGCGAAAATGAGTGGAAGTAAATACTGCATAATCACAGAGGTTACAATTGCTAAAATTAGCCCCCCGATTAGCAACACTGGAAAGTATTTACTATCCAAGAATTTCACCGATTGTAGAACAATGACTAAGACCGTTAAGACAACACAGATAAAGATACTCTGAGCAGAATTCGCCATTAACATCACCATGCCCAAAAAGCCTGCGATCGCAAATGCCTTCCAGCGCTCTTGTTTAGGAGCATCTAAGCCATAAGAAACCCAGAGCGCAACACCGAACGCCAGAAAATTACCGAGATCAATTGGAAAAGGCATAATTCCAGATAGTCCTTTGTCTTTAATTGCTAGTGAGGGCACGATCGCAGGCGAACACAAATTAATAATGCCGCTTACAAATGCCAATCGTCGGAGTATGACGCATAGCGCTTTAAAGCTGTACTCCCTAGCAATATGAATCGCGAACAGAGTCGCAAATAGAAAGACCAAGCCGTACCTAAAACATAAAATCGGAGTCTCTGACCAAAAAGCAGACAACAGCGCCAAGAGCAATAACCCGAACAAAAACGGATTCCTGCCCAGGTAGAGCAAGCCGCTAAAGAAATTCCTAAACCAAGAGCTTAGTAGAAGAGCAATCGCACCATAGAAAGTCAATTGCACAAATGCAGATTCAGGAGACTTATCGAACCCAGCGAGCGCTTCTGGCTGAAAATAAGGGAATGGCGCAACGGTTGGATGCAATCCACTAAATAGAAAGATAAATGTAATCAGCCAGCGCAAACGATGGTTATTCTCCTCACGCGTCACCCAAGACGAAAAAAGCAGCAGGTAGATTGCCCCAATCATTGCAACGAGCAGTAAGACTATCGGATTAAAAAAGATCTCCCTCATAGCTTCTGCCTTCTGCGATTCGTTAAATCTGCTCAGTCTGCTTTATTAGACTTCCCTGATATACCTTAGATACGACTAGCTGTTTCACTGCCAGCAATATAAATATTGGAATTGTGCTGGCATACCGCCACCATAGTCTTTTTGGCTCCTGGATAAGACGGTATAACCATTCCAGCCCAGCATTTTGAATCAAGCGAGGAGTGCGTTTTCTCAGTCCCGCATAAACCGGGAAAGCCCCACCTAAACCAATCATGACAGCTTGCACCTTACCCCTTTGTCTGGCAATCCATGCCTCTTGCTTAGGGCATCCCAAAGAAACCATAACTAATCCTGCGCCACTCTCGTTAATCGTTTGCGCGATTGCTTGCTCTTCCGCTTCTGTACAAGGACGAAACGGCAGTGGTGCAGCACCTGCAATTTTCAGATTTGGAAACTCGCTTTCAAATCTCGCCTTCATGCGTCCCAGTATTTCAGGTGTTGAACCTAGGAGAAAAATTCCTACGTCCTCTCCGATCGCACGGCTACAGAGCGCCAAGATAATATCTAAACCAGCAACTCGGTCTTGTCTGGGCTGCCCTAACCACCTCAACATCCACACTAAGGGCATCCCATCTGGAGTAACGAGATCAGCCTTCTTCAAAATATCGGCAAATGCAGGATCTCGACGGGCTTCCACTAGCATATGGACGTTTGCCACACAAACGCTTTTACTCTTTTGCTGCTTCGCCCATTGCATCATTAAGGAAATTTGGCCTTCAAAATCTAAAGCAGTAACACGAACATCCACAACCTCAAGGAAGGGAAACGTCTCTTTCAAACTCGTATCCATAGGAGCCAATTGTTCTTAGGGTGCAGTAGTGACTTAAGCTTCTAGTTCTGATTAATTTGAGGCAGTATTCATAGCACCATGTAGATCAACTAAAACGACACTCTGAACACACGAATCCGAGAATTCGGCAACCTCAAGGAAGGGAAACGTCTCTTTCAAACTCGTATCCATAGGAGCCAATTGTTCTTAGGGTGCAGTAGTGACTTAAGCTTCTAGTTCTGATTAATTTGAGGCAGTATTCATAGCACCATGTAGATCAACTAAAACGACACTCTGAACACACGAATCCGAGAATTCGGCTTCTCCGCTCTACTGAGAGCGTAGACAGTACGCCAAAACAGATAGATAGCTACGCTGAGGCAACTGAGATCTGAATGACCTTCAAAGCTACCCCACAACTGCATAGTCTTAGTGATCTTGAGACCCTAAGCTCATGTGGATTCACTATTTGAAGTTTGTTACAGCTAGCACGGTCTAAAAACGCTATAGCACTGCTCTAACGTTGCTTCCAGGATTAGCTCATCACCCTGATTCCCTCGCTATCATTTACTTATTTATATGTCTGTAGAGTTCCCCGTTTAAGGTGTTACATCACATTGAAGAAGAAAGGAGAATTTTATTCCTTTGGTTGTTCGATGCTCGAAGTCGTGCGACACTTCTTCAAACCAGCGATCTGGTAACACTGCTGTGGAATGTTGCTTCTGCTTGCGCCGACCTGCAAGCTCCGTCGTCCCGTCTTCCCGATCGATTGCCGTTTCAAAAATACGTCTTGCGAATCTTAAAATTTATAACCTTCTTTAACATTACTGATAAAGTGACCTCAAAATGAATTACTAGACTTTACAACTTTTACTGCAAAGGGCAATGTATCCCCTTTGGTCGCTACGCTTGACGATGTGCTGCACGATTGCCCCTCATCCTTAGTGAGAATGGTCTATGAAAGTGCTCTTGCTTTATCCCAAGTTTCCTAAAACGTTTTGGTCGTACGATCGCTTTATGCAGATGGCAGGACTGAAAGCCTTTATTCCACCGCTTGGAATATTGACGGCCGCTGCATTGCTGCCAGCCGAGTGGGAGGTGCGGTTTTGCGATCGCAATGTGCAACTCGAAACCGACGACGATTGGAACTGGTGTGATTTAGTCATTCTGTCTGCAATGCTGGCACAAAAAACCGATTTTCATGCCTTGATTCAAAAAGCAGTGCAATGCGGTAAGAAAGTTGCGGTGGGTGGGCCTTACCCGACATCGCTGCCAGAAGAAGCTTTAGCTTCAGGTGCCCACTATCTTGTGTTAGATGAAGGAGAGCTGACGGTTCCACAATGGATTGCTGCCCTTGCAACCGGAGCAGAACAAGGAGTCTTTCGCAGCGTGGAGAAGCCCGATGTAACCACGAGTCCGATTCCGCGCTTTGATTTACTCAATTTAGATGCTTATTTGATGATGGCGATTCAGTTCTCGCGGGGTTGTCCGTTTAACTGCGAATTCTGTGACATCATCACGCTTTACGGACGTAAGCCCCGGACTAAAGAGCCGCAGCAAGCGCTCGCAGAACTTCAAGCTCTTTATGATCTCGGCTGGCGCGGCTCAGTGTTTATTGTGGATGACAACTTTATTGGCAATCAGCGCAATGTTAAACGATTCTTGCGCGATCTGATTCCGTGGATGGAGGCACATCATTATCCCTTTACCTTTGTCACCGAGGCATCCGTCAATCTGGCTGATGATCCAGAACTGTTAGATTTGATGGTGCAAGCAGGCTTCTATGGGGTGTTCCTGGGGATTGAAACACCCGATCAAGATAGTCTGCAAACAACTCGTAAATATCAAAACACCCGCAGTCCTTTAGTTGAAGCGTGTCACACGATCGCGCAGGCAGGATTGTTAATCTATGCTGGATTTATTCTCGGATTTGATGGAGAGCGATCGGGGGCGGGCGATCGCATTCGAGCGTTTGTGGAAGAAACCCAGATTCCACAACCCATGTTAGGGATTCTTCAGGCGCTTCCCAATACCGATTTATGGGAACGACTCAAGCGAGAGAACCGACTGCGGCGGACTCACCAAGATGCCCTAGAGGTCGGTGATCAAAATACCTTAATGAATTTTCATCCCACTCGATCGCTCGATGAGATTGCTCACGACTATATCAGTACGCTTTGGACATTGTATGAACCCGCGAACTATCTAAAGCGTTGTTTTCAGCACTGCCTAGACATTGCTCCGAATCCACGGTTGCGTCAAAGCTTACATTTCCCACTCGGAAAGGGACTCCGATTAATCATGCAGGTGATTTGGCTTCAGGGCATTTGTCGAAAAGACATTCGTGCACAGTTTTGGCGGCAACTCTGGGAAATGATCCGCCGCAGACCGCGATCGCTGAATCTCTATATTGGATTGTGTGCAGCCGGGGAGCATTTTGCTGAATACCGTAGCTTGGCAAGAGAGCGCATTGCTCAGCAGATCGGACATGATCCGCTCAATCCTCCCCGGCTGAACGAAACGGTTGCAGTCGCCTAGACCCGATGCGATCGAGCTTGCTTTTGGGGCATTGATTTCACCAGGTTGTGTAACTTTTTGCTCAAAACTGGCTATAGCAAACAGGTGGTCGCCTGTCCGCCGGATCATCCCAGTGGCTGGAACTTCCTCGTCAACCTATTGGCAGGATTGATTGCCTACACCTATCAGCCCAAGTTACCCTCGCTCGACTTGCAACCAAAAGGCTTGCCTGCTCCGCCTCCTGCCATCTTCTAATCTGTCGAACTGACGTTAAAAAGTTTCGCTCTCTGGTTCCCCTTAGCGCACTGAAAAGGCCCGATCCCAACTGCCCGTGATCGGGTCTAGCAAAAAGCTGAGTACAGTTTTCTGACGCGTGACAACTTCAGCGGTGGCTGCCATGCCGGGGGTAAGGGGAACCTCCTGACCATTCACTCGAACCGAATGCTGCTTGAGTCGCACCTGCACTGGAAAGACCAACCCTGCCTCTTTCTCATTCGTCGAAGTTTTAGCGTGTAACTGCTCTTTCTGTAGCGTAGTCAGGATTTTTTGCGACACAACCAAAAGGAGAGCCTGCCCCTTTGGTAAAGGCTATTGCAAATTTACACTTTTGGGAGATGCTTAAATCCAGAAAAATAATAGGTTCCCAAGGCTTTGTTGCATGAATCGAAAAAGAGACTGTTCTGAGATTGAGAAAAGCCGAGATTAAGCTTCAACGTGATAGCTATCCGGTTTGGCAATCTGAATCATGCGATTAAGCGCC
>JACJNW010000016.1 GCA_014695195.1 Cyanobacteria bacterium FACHB-DQ100
TGCATCGTAAGACCTTGTGCTACTCGAAGTCAGTGGAGATGCTCAGTCATTCGATTCGCTTGTTACTGCACTACCTCAAATTTCGAGATGTGCCCATTCCAGTCTAATTCATCTTCTCATTCAGCAATGCCGTAATTTTGCAATCAGTGTGTCTGCTCTAGGTTTTTTCTCTAAAAGCAGCAGGCTAAAATGTAGTCAACTGACGTTAGATTACAACTCCTTTGGAACCAGTAGGATATCAAATCGTTCATTCGATCGCTGGACGTATTCGCATTCGAGTGCCCTGGATCGAATCCGATCCACAAGCAAGCAGCGATTATCAACGCTTAATTGAAGAATTGAGCGGAGTTAAAACAGTGCGAATTAGTCCACTAGCGCAGTCGATCATTGTGGAATATAACGCTAGGGCGATCAGTATTTCTAAAATGGCAGAGTTAATGATTGCCTTGATGCAACAAGTGAAGCTAACTCCTCCTGCTGATGCCTCAACTGTTGAGCAGGAGCCGTCTTCTGAATCTGCTACCCCCGAATCTTACGAAGTCAGTGATCCAGAGCCAACCCCTGAAGGCTCAGTCCCACCAGAATCCACCACAAACCACTCGACCCTAAAGCAACCTTTTGTAGATGTAGATATAGAGCAAAGTTCTGCACCACTGCCCTCTGAACCAAAACCAACCTTCATTCCTGAGATTCCTTCACCGTGGGATGAAGACATTTCAGGATAAAGTGCGACATCAACGCCAGAAGAACCAGAACCGACGATCAACACACCTACACCTGCTCCAAGTTGTTCGACTGCCTCACTTGCTAAACGCTTAAAGTTGACTTCGCAAGCCATCACCCGTCGGTGCACCAAATCAGATTTTGCACAAACCAAATTTTGTAGAATGGACACAGGTACAAGACCCAGAAGGGATTGCATGGCACTATGACGAACACGGTCGCTCATTTCGTCCAGTCGCATCTACACCCTCACAAATCGAATAGCGAAGTTTTAAGCAGACCACCAGCAAACGTATTTCCAAAGCTACAATCAGTATCTCAGTTTGGATTGAAACTCCTATGTCAACCTTGCTTCCGATCATCAGTATGCCGGGATTGCCAGAAGCGCGAGTTACTTTGGACAATCAAGGCTGGATTCCGCTTCCACAGTTGCAAACTCGTGACACCACTGTTCATGCGTTTTTGTCGGTGAATCCGCCCGCGAATGCAGAGGAAACATTCTGGTTGGCAGTGAGAGAGTGTTTAGTCGCTGCCAGTGCAAGTGCAATCATTGCAGGGACGATGACAGGCGGAATTGCAGCACTCCCCACGTTTATGCGTGTGTTCGGAATGAAGGCAGCAACCAAAGGACTCGAATTAGTTGGAAACCAATTTCAACTCGTCACGAAAACAACATACGGCGAGTGGAATGCTTATGTCGGCTTATCTTAAGCGAGACTCCAAACCCGCGTGAAACTTCTGTTGCACAACTTTTTGAACTTGATTGCTCCTACTCGCCTAAAGGGAACGGTATAACCAGGAAATTGGTCGTACCATTTACTGTAGATTCTCTGATCCATGACCGTTCAACTTGATCGTTCTGCTTCACGCCGTGTTTGCGCTGTCCGACCCACCCTGCTGCCTCTCCGTCCTATGGCTTCGATCGCCCGCAAAAATCTGTTTGAGGACATTCCGCGCTTCCTAGTTGCTCAAGCTGGCATCGTCTTCGCTGTCAGTCTCGTGACGATTCAGGTTGGAGTGTTGCGCGGATTCGATCGCTCCGTTGCTCGACTGGTGGATCAATCCAACGCCGATCTTTGGGTCGCTTCCAAAGACATCGTGCATCTAGAACTCTCTTCTCCGATGCCTGCCCAACGAGTCCAAGACGCACAAAAAATTCCAGGGATCGATCGTGCCGAAGCCTTGATGATCCGAACGAGCATTTGGCGCGACAGTACTGGCAAGATCAACCCGATTCGGATTTTCGGCTTTGACCCAAACAGCCGCATATTTGCGGGATGGCAAGTGAACCAAGGAAGCCTCTCAGCCCTGAATCAGCCCTACACGGTCATGGTCGATTCTAAGAGCGTGAAAGCATTAGGACTGAATCAGTTAAACGATCGCGCTACGATCGGAGCCTTTAATGCCTTACCTGCACAATTTGTCGGCACCACAGAAGATACGCAGTCGATCGCTTCGAGTTCTTTCATCTACACTTCTTTAGAAAACGCGAATGCGTATGGTATCGGCGGAGCCGATACCGGAGTGACCTGTACTCGTCAGGCAGCGGGCGAAATTGCCTGTTTGAACCAAAACCCAGGATTCAATAATCCAGTTGCCAATCCCGCTTCTCCACGTCGCGTCAACGTTCAAGATCCAATCTCTTTCGTTCTCATTCGCGCCAAACCGGGACAAGATCTCAACCAGCTAAAACAACGACTCGAAGCTACCCTACCGAATACCCGCGCTTTTACTCAGTCCGAAATTGCTAATCTCACCCGCTCTTATTGGACAACGCGTACCGGAGTTGGCTTTATCCTCGGACTCGGTGCCACGGTCGGCTTTATTGTCGGGATGGTGATCGTCGGACAGATCCTCTATTCCTCGGTTTCCGACCATATGCGCGAGTTTGGAACTCTCAAAGCAATGGGCGCGTCAAACTGGGTAATCTACAGCGTGATTCTAGAACAAGCGCTCTGGATGGCAGTCTTAGGATACATTCCCAGTATTGCCCTCTGTCTTGGATTGGGTGCGTGGACACAAGCGGCGCAAGGCATCATGATTTTGATCACGCCTGCGACGGGAGCCGGAATGTTTGTATTAACCGTGGTGATGTGCGTTGGATCAGCCTTGTTTGCAGTACAAAAAGTGACCAGGGTTGATCCAGCGATCGTGTTTAAAGCGTGAAGTGGACGAATTTTCCCTGAAACTACGGGGATCAGCGTAAAATCTTCAATAATCTCTTAGATTCTTAACGGGAAGATGGTACTTCTTTTCATGCACTCTCGACATTTGTACACACAACTGTCACATGAATTCATCCGATCGCGAAATTTGAACTTCTAAAATGTATCTAGAGTCTAAGCCTCTAGAGGATGAAATCTTTGCCTCACCCTAACTATGGTTGGAGTAGAGATTTTCACTTGCCTCAGGCTTAGTGAATTGCCCTCCCTGTCACAATTAGAACGTTTTCGACACCGCTCCCCACACTTTATTTCTTCTCAACTGTTTTCCTACCGTCTGTTAAAAGAATGACTGCAACTTCGATTGATTGGATGTTTCGTACTGAGGAGCGGGCGATCGAATCCCGATCCGGTAGTTTGGAGCGGGCGGATAGCGCGATCGCTGCCTCTGGGGTCGAAATGGTGTACCAGACGGGCGGGGAGCGCTATCAAGCACTTAAACAAGTAGATTTGTCGGTACGGTGCGGTGATATTCAGCTTTTGATGGGGCCATCGGGATCAGGCAAAACTACGCTGCTCTCGATTCTAGCGGGGATCTTGACTCCAACTGCGGGAGCGGTGCGTCTCATGGGTCAGGAGATTACCAAGCTCTCCGGTTCTAAGTTAGCCCAATTCCGCCTGGAGAACATCGGCTTTATTTTCCAGGGGTTCAATCTATTTCCAGCCCTAAGCGCGATCGAGAATGTTGAAGTTGCGCTCAATCTCAAAGGGATTCGAGGTAAAGCAGCCCACCAACAAGCGATGGAATTGCTTGAGCAGGTTGGACTCGCCGATCGCGCCAATCGCCAACCGCGAGACCTCTCTGGCGGTCAGAAACAGCGCGTCGCGATTGCGCGTGCTCTTGCAGGCAATCCTGCTCTAATCATGGCAGATGAGCCAACCGCCGCACTCGATTCTCAAAATGGTCATGCCGTAATCGAACTGCTGCGATCGTTGGCAAAGGAGAAAGGACGAACGGTACTCATCGTGACGCACGATCCTCGAATTGCTGATGTTGCTGACCACATTGCTTATCTTGAAGATGGCATTTTGCAAAGTGACGGTCAATCGACCGTTGATTATTTTCGAGAAAGTTTGAGTCGATGACTCAGCATTTTGGGCGGGGTTTTTCTCTCGCTTTTCCCTTTATTCAATTCGGCAATAACCTATCTTCAGGTAGATCGATTTCGTAGGTCACACGTTGTAGTTTATTCATGTGAGCGAAATGCAAGAAGACCTCTTCTAAAGCATCAAGATCACAAGCTGTTTCTATAATTCCGTCCTATAAGAAAAAGTTGATTTATCGAAAAAGCAATTTGCTTTTTCCTAACCCTATCTAAACCATAAGAGCGCTACCCAACGGTGGCGCTCTTATTATTTCTGCGCTTGGATGACCTGTAAACTTCCCCCTACATAAAGTTGGTAAAACTGCACGTTGAATCCGATTTCTTGTAACAATTCTTTAAGGTCTAAATTGATTAATTTCCAGGCAGTTTCTGTCTCAAATAACCAGAAAAATAAAGCCAATCCAGGAACAAAAATTGGGTTCGTTGGTGCATGAAAATCAACCATCGTAAAGACACCACCCGGTTTTAGAACCCGATGAACTTCCTGTAAAATTTGGCGTAATTGTAACGGCTCCATTTCGTGCATTGCAGCACTGGTATGAACCAGATCAAACGAACGATCGACGATCGGCATTTTTTCCGCAAATGCTTCTATGTATTCCGCTTCGGGGACGTTTTGCTGGGCGCGACGAATCGATAACGGTGAGGCATCGAGTCCGGTAACTTGGCGCGATCGCTGCACCAAAAACCGCGTCGTTTGACCGCTACCACAGCAGAGATCAAGAATTTTCGTTTCTGGCTTGATCTCAATGCCCGTTAATGCCAACTGCCGAAAACGCGCTTCTCCACCCACGCTCAATGCGGCAACTTTTGAAATTCCGTCATACAGCCACTGATACCGATAGCTTAAATCTCTTAAAATCGTTGCCATTTCAATTCCCTTTGCGTCTTCTCAAAGCGTTATCAACCGCTTGCTGCTGATCCCGCTGCGTAATCCACTGATGATACGTCCGCGTGTGAACGAGTACCGAATGTCCCATCATTTTCGCAGCAACCGTATCGGATAACCCAACGTGAATCGTTCTCACTGCCCAAGCATGACGCAGATCATAAGGAGAAAAGGGTACTCCGTAGCGGCGAAACTGAGCTGTTACCCGTTGCCCCACCTGACGCAAAGTGGTTTTACTTAAATCGGTTTCAACCTGCGGCAATTGAATGTCTCTCAGGTTAAATGCCTCAATCCACTCTGGATAAAATGCCCACACTTGATGGCTTCCGGTTTTCGTCGTCGGCAGCACTTCGATCGAAGTCTCCCCCCGCTCTAGCCCTTTAAAGTTGCAGTAGAACACCTCATGGTTTCTCAACCCAAACGTCGCCATGATGGCGTACACAAACCGCCAAGCTGGATTCGGAATTTTTTCCCAAATTGCCAGAATTTCTTCGTCTGAAGGCAATTGACGCGCTTGGGTCTGACCTGCACCATATCGCCCGGAGAGCGTTTTCAGATCAGTCGGAAGTTTGAGGTTCAGAAATTCAGCAAACGCGCCCAAAGCCGTACAGCAGAGTTGGCGACTGCGCGAATGATTTGCAGTGGAGTGAATCGTTTTATAAAGGACTTCCGTTAGCGATAGGGCGGGAGCATCTGCCGCGATCGTCACCAGTTTTTTCAGATAAGGGGCGTATGCACTTGTCCAAGTCGTTTTCGTAGCAGCGGGATTGAGCGATCGTTGCGGCTGCTCGAAAAAATACTGCTCAAACGCATCAATCTGCTGACTTAGAGATTGCTGACTTAAGCGTTTGCCGTCGGTAAAACTGAGATATTCCTGCCAGTCGAATTGATTCTGAATGAGCTGGGCAGCAACAATTTTTGCTTCCTGCTCGATTTGCTTGAGTCCGGCTGGAGTTGCCGGAATTCCTAAGCTGAGTCGCTGTTGGTGTGAACGCAAGCGTGAACTTCCCGGACGCGGTGGCAGCGTTCCCCGCAGCGCCAATCGGATGCCTCGCCTCTCTACCTGAAATCCCAATTGCGCGGCTTTCAGTCGCTGATTAGTTTGAGAAATTTTTGCATCTAGCGCCTCTAAATCTGCCATACCTGAACTATGCTAAGAAATGAGAATCAAAAGAATTTCATGTTAAAGGATTTTCATCTTATGCTGAACCAATCTAATTGTTAATTAAAGTTGACATTTGTATGAATTACTTAGCAGTTTGAATTTTCCTTTGAGTTTGCTTAGACTTGCTTCAACGGGTAAGGGATTTTATTGTTAAAATCGGTAACAAAGCTGAGAAAAAAAGGGATATAACATAGCTATGGGTCGCGTAGGAGTCTTACTGCTAAATCT
This sequence comes from Cyanobacteria bacterium FACHB-DQ100, assembly GCA_014695195.1. Taxonomy (NCBI): domain Bacteria; kingdom Bacillati; phylum Cyanobacteriota; species Cyanobacteria bacterium FACHB-DQ100. The sequence continues at coordinate 6,334 of JACJNW010000016.1, forward strand.
TGGAGGGCCGGACAAGATCGAGGATGTGCGTCCCTTTCTTTACAACTTGTTCGCTGATCCGGAAATTATTCGACTACCGTTCCCGTGGCTTCAGAGTCCACTCGCCTGGTTGATTTCGACGCTGCGATCGAAAAAATCCCAACAAAACTATCTCCAAATTGGGGGTGGCTCTCCGCTGCGCCGCATTACCGAAGAACAGGCGCAAGCGCTTCAAGAGCAACTCCGCCAGCGCGGTCAAGAAGTGAGCGTCTACATCGGAATGCGTTACTGGCATCCGTTCACCGAAGAAGCAATTTCCAGAATCAAACGCGACCAAATCGACAAGCTGGTAGTTCTGCCGCTCTATCCTCAGTTTTCGATCAGCACCAGCGGATCGAGCTTCCGGCTCTTAGAGCAACTTTGGGAAGAAGATCCCGCCCTGCAAAAGATTGACTACACCGTTATTCCCACTTGGTACGATCGTCCCGGCTACCTGCAAGCAATGGCAGATTTGATCGCTCAAGAACTCGATCGCTTCGAGCATCCAGACGATGTTCACGTTTTCTTCAGCGCTCACGGTGTTCCGGTGAGCTACGTTGAAGAAGCAGGCGATCCCTATCAGCACGAGATTGAACAGTGTACTGCGCTGATTATGAAGACGCTCGCTCGACCCAACTCCTACACCTTGGCGTATCAAAGCCGGGTCGGCCCGGTGGAGTGGCTCAAACCCTATACCGAAGATGCGCTCGAAGAACTCGCGGAAGAAGGAGTAAAAGATCTCGCAGTTGTGCCGATCAGCTTTGTGTCTGAGCATATCGAGACGCTGCAAGAAATTGACATGGAATATCGCGAAGTTGCGGAAGAAGCAGGCATTGAGCGATTTGAGCGAGTTCCGGCTCTCAATACGCACCCAATCTTTATTGGCGAGTTAGCCACGATGGTTACGGATGCGCTGAATGCGCCGTCTGTCCATTTCTCAGAAGTCGCTCGCCCTCAGAAGCGAGTGAAGATGTATCCCCAGGAAGGGTGGGAATGGGGCATGACCACCTCCGCTGAGGTCTGGAACGGACGAGTCGCGATGATTGGCTTGATTGCCTTGATCATTGAGATGATTCTTGGTCGTGGCCCGCTCCACGCTTTTGGACTGCTCGGCTAAGTTATAACTTAATTCTTCTTAGGCCATGACTTAATTTTTCTATAGGGGAAGCTTGATCGTAAATTCTGTTCCCACACCCGGAGCAGAATTGCATATCAGGCTTCCCCCGTGTTTTTCCACAATGATCTGATAGGCGATCGCGAGTCCCAGTCCTGTTCCTTTACCAACGGGCTTAGTGGTAAACGTTGGCTTGAACATTTCCTGCTGCACCGTTTGGGACATCCCAATGCCGTTATCTCGAATCCGAATGACCACCCGACCCGCCTTTAACTCTGTCACAATCTGAATTTGATGGGGATTCGCGGCGATCTCTGCTGGATCTTTCGCGCGATGGGACTCATCGATCGCATCGATCGCATTTGCCAAAAGATTCATAAAAACTTGATTTAACTGTCCTGGATAACACGGTACAGGCGGAATGTCCGCGTAATTACGAGTCACCTGAATCGCAGGGCGTTGCGAATTCGCTTTTAGGCGATGCTGAAGTAGTAAAAGGGTACTGTCTATCCCCTCCTGAATTTGCAGAGCAATCTCGTTTTCGCTATCGTCACGGGAAAAAACTCGAAGCGACTGGCTAATGTGAGCAATGCGATCGGCAGCAACCTGTAGGGTCTTGAGCAGATGGATTAAATCGGTTTTGAGATATGGCAGATCGATCGCTTCGGCATCTTGCGCGATCTCAGCTACAGGGTCGGGATAAACCTGGTGATACAGCGCTAGATGATTGAGCAAATCCTGGACATATTGCTGGGCATGGGCAAGGTTTCCAGTGATTGAGTTCAAAGGGTTATTAATCTCATGTCCAATCCCCGACACCAGTTGACCGAGCGCGGACATTTTTTCTTGCTGAATTAGTTGTAGTTGAGCGGCTTGTAATTCATCAAGCGATCGCGAAAGTTGGGCGGTTCTCTCAGTCACACGCTGTTCTAATTGCTCGTTCAGTTCCTTTAGCTGACGGGTTTGCTGTCTCAGCCTGAGATGAGTTCGCACACGAGCGAGAACTTCGGCTTGCTGAAACGGCTTTGTGATGTAATCGACTGCTCCAAGTGTCAGCCCTCTCACTTTATTTTCAGGCTGGGTACAAGCTGTAATAAACATGATCGGAATTTCTTCCGTGGTCTCACTGGATTTGATGCGATAGCAGGTCTCAAATCCATCGATTCCCGGCAGCATTACAGCTAACAAGATCAAATCAGGGACAACCTCGCTTAGTTTGGTGATCGCGTCTTCGCCGCTTCTTGCAGCTAAGGTTTCGTATCCAGCGGTCTCCAAGACCTCCAGCAGAACGCACATATCTGTCGCGTTGCTCTCCACTATTAAAATTAGATTCTGTTCCGTCATGCTGTTAAAGTAGCCCGATGAAGCTATTTAAATCGTTTGGTTATCGCAAACTTCTGCCCATTGTAGGATTTTTTCTACAGCGGCGAGATCAGCTAAACTTCCGTATTTTTGTTTAAAGTTCAGAGAAACTGCCGACTTAAACCAGCAAAAATACGTCAATGAGTCCTTTGTCTCAATGAGTTCTTTCTACGATCTCACTTGATACCGCATTCCAGGAACTTGAGTAACGAGCCCGATTAGCTCTAGCTGTAACAATGAGCTGGATACGGTTGCAGTAGACATTGCTGCGGTTTGAACAATGAGATCGAATGGAGCCGAAGCGTAGTTAGATTGCTGAGCGATCGTCGAGATGGCTTGTAATACTTGCGATAATTCAGGCGCGAGATCGAGCAGAGGGGGCTGTGTCGATTCCGGTTCTCTCGTTTGATCGAGCGCTGGAATCGCTCCGATCGCTTCAATCAGTTCTGATTCACCCAAAATGATCTGAGCGCCCTTGCTCATTAGCGCTAAACAGCCGCCTGATCTGGGATTATCAAGACTTCCTGGAAGCGCATATACCTCTCGACCGTACTCGTTTGCCAGGGTTGCTGTGATCAGTGCGCCTGATTTGATCGGGGCTTCCATCACTAAGACTGCACGAGATAAGCCCGCAACGATGCGATTGCGCCGGGGGAAGTGAGCGCGATCGGGCTGGGTTCCAGCAGGATATTCGCTCAGAGCCAGTCCGGTTTCAAGCAGTTGATCATACAGGCGGCGATTTTTGTAGGGGTAAACTACGTCTACGCCTGTTCCAAGAACGGCGATCGTTTGACCCCCTGCTTCGAGGCAACTGCTATGAGCTTCAGCATCAATGCCGTCGGCTAAGCCCGACATCACAATAAATCCGTGCTGCGCTAGAGTTTTGCTGAGTTTGCGAGTCCAGCGTCTGCCATAGTCGGAGGGTTGGCGAGTTCCGACGATCGCAACGGCGCTTTGGCGATCGAGGTCTCGAATCAAGCTCAAATCACCTCGGTAGTAGAGAACCGGGGGCGGATCGGGAATTTCAGCGAGGAGCTGTGGATAATCTGGATCAGCAGGCGTGAGAAAGTCTTGAGTTTCCTGGTCTTGCAGGAGGCGATCGACCTGAATTTGATGACGATGAGCGCAGATTGCGATCGCGCTTTGCTTTCCGATACCTTCAACTTCTGCTAATTCTTCTGGTGTAACCGTCCAAGCGGTACTCAAACTGCCAAAATGAGTTTGAATTCGCTTTTGCAAAACGGCTCCGACTCCTGAAACCTTTGACCAAGCTAGCCAAAATGCGCGTTCTTCACTCAAGGAATAATCCTCAAAACCCCAGTTTCAGTATTCCCGTATTCAGAGTGAATAGATTACGAGCTGGGTTGTTCGTCGAGCGTGGCATTTGTTAATTGCTTTCTCTTTTCTAGCTCTGAGTCTTGAGATACTCAAACACACTTTTATCCCCGATATCAGGTGGGATAGATTGAATTGATTTCCGAATTGCGAAAACGATGAATAGGACTGCCCAACCTCCTAATAATGCTTGTTCCCACAAGATTGGCAGCCGTCCGGTTAGGTGTCCAAGCAATAGCAGTGGCACGATCGGCGTGAGGAATTTTGTCTCGAAGCGATTAAAGCAAACTGCCTCTTTGAAAAAAATTCCGGTTAACGCTGCGAACGTGAATCCAACTCCAAAAATCCAAATGGGATGCTGATACACATACAATCCTAACGGCTCAGAACTCATGAATAAGAGCGCGATCGAAGCAATTCCGCCGATCACCCAGAATGCCTGAAGTGCTAGATGCAGGGGTTTGAGATAGATATGAATCGTAAATAAACTGACTCCTAATGCTGCCCAAAAGATGAAATAGAGTGGCGTAATCCAAGCGTAATTTTGGAGAAAAGCGAATCCGGCCGCGATCGCAAAACTCAACGCAGCGATCGCGAGTCCAGTGCGGTAGACAATCACGCCTTGTCGATCGTGATCATCGAGCGTGAACGTTCCGAATTGGCCTTGATATACGATCTGTTCTTGAGTTTGCATAAGAGTATCAATGCGACTCTTCTATGCTACTCAAGAGCAATTCTGATCTTCGAGAGCTTGAATTGCCAGCAACAATTCTTCTTCCTGAACTTCAAATTCTTCCTCCGGAATCTCACCCAGATCAAAGGCAAGCTGTAAAGCCAACAACCGCTTATTCAAGTTCTCGGTCTGATCTAGCTCAGCATCAACTCGCTCTTGGATTTGTTCAGCGATCCAACCCAGCCCAGTCACAGGGGCAAATAACAAACGTAAAACCATGCTTCACCCCCGATCGAACTGTGCGAAATTGTAAGGAGCCGTGAAATCGTTGTAGCGAATCTTCAAACGTCCCTCGAACTGTTGATCGAGCCATTCCACTTTTTGACTAAATTCCGATTCCAAATCCCACGGAATTAAGTAGGCTGCATTGTAGATCATTGCTTCTGTCAGCAATTCGTTTTCGACTGCTTCAAGCGCCATCGAATTAAGCGTGGTTTGAAAGGCAGCGACGATCGATTCGCGTCGATCGTTCATCGCTTGTTCGATCGCTTGCCCAATGTGGACAATCTCATCCATACTGAGCGATTTTCCTTCTAAGCTGTCTCGCTTGGTTCTCAGTGCTGCATCTTGCGCCATCAATGCTTTTAGTTCTTCGGCGCTATCCCAAAATAGTTTGATGCTGACTTCTCGGTGTCCTGACAGCTTTTCAAACAGACGGTGAAGATGATCAGAGTGCGGTGCAGTCAGTTGGTGAGCAACGGTTTCCCAAGTGTCGATCGTTAGCCCAAACTGGAGCGGTAATAAGGTGCGATATCCTGCTCTCATCGCTTGTTCTAATACTTTTTCGTGTCCAAGCAGATTGCGCCGACTTGCAAGATAACGGTCTTGTTTTGCTTCGGAGTACAAAAACGCAAATCCGTCTATGATTTCGGTTTGAACAGGCTTTTGGTCTAGTCCTTGAAGTTCAAGGTTTTGAGGGCCGGGAGCGGGGAAAATGCCGTAGAGATAAAGATTGCTCATCGTGAATCGGGGGCTAAAGGGGCTTGGACGTGAGAACCAGTTGGAGTTTGGCGTGAATTAGATCAATGTCAGCAAGTCCCAAATCGAGATCACCTTGCAGCACTACGCCTGTATTGAGTAATCGATCGAGCAGTTCCAAAATTGTGGGACTCGCTGATCGTTCACCCGGATAGTAACCTCCAGCTTTTGGTAATAACGTGCCCACTTCGCCCAGATCAATATTCAAATCTGCTGGATCAATCTCAAAAATTTCGCACATCCGCACGACTTGTGCCTCTAGTTGGCGCAAACTTTCCGCCGCTCGATCGAGGTCGCGATCGCTCAGTTGTCCGTTGTCCATGCGTCGGATCACTTGTGCTTCCATCAGTTGACGAATCAGTTCAACGACGGTCAACAGCAAGGGTGCGAGTCCTGATTTGTTTGAGGTGGGGGTGAGTTGGCTTGATTGGGGGGACACGGGGGGCTTTACTCCTTATCGATCGCTATCGCAAACTCCGCACAACATAATCGGGGAGCGATTCCGCCTCAGCCGAATCTTTGAATGTAATTAACTTCAGGTAACTGGTCTCATCGCCCTCACCTTTGCCATTTGCGCGAGAAAACCAAATTGCTGCTCCAAACTTGCGGTTTTCGCCACTGCGACGGGTGTAGACATGACCACACCACACCACTTTGGTAACACCATGCTCATCCTGACTAATCGGAGTTGCCCCAATCTTTGACCAATCAAAGTCCTTGTAGTTCTTTAACGGACGTTGCCAATTTGGGGGATTGTTACCTGCCAATACTTTCATGACAAGCAGCAGTTCTTTTAGAGTGTCGTCGTTCATGGCGATGAGTAGTAATTCTGATCTATAGCCATTATGCTACAAATCCTCAAGCAGTGATTCTAGAGTGTTCGTCTGCGTCAATTTTTTCGGCGCTGAGCGGAGGGCCGCGAGTTCTTTTTCCAGCGTGTCAACGCGATCGAGCAGTCGCTGATTCGTTTCGATTAATTCTTTTGGAGGCGAACTGAAGTGGGGATTGTTTTCCCACCAGTTGATCCCCATTTCTTTGGCTTTATCGACGGAAGCAATTAAAAGCCGAATCCGAATCGTCAGTAGCTCGGTGGTGGCAACGGAAACGGAAATGTCTCCCGCGATCACGATTCCTTTGTCTAGAACGCGCTCTAAGACATCGGCTAACGTTGATCCGGTCGCAGTGGGCATGGATTTCTGACTGCTCATTCTCTGACTGCTCTGGGTTGTGAGTTACGCTTCGGATTGGACAGGTGCAACCGCAAAAAAGCGTCGATCGCGATGAATCACAAGTTCTTGAGCCACTAACGATCGCAGCGCTTCTAAAAGTTCTGTCCGAGCCAGACTAAACTCGCTTTCAAGCTCAGTAAGTCCTGCTCCGTCTAATCGCAGTAGATAGCGATAAATCTGCTGTTCTTGAGTCAAGTGTTCAGTGGGCTGATGTGGCAATCCATCGAGTAGTTCTGCTACTTGCGAGGTCAGCGATGGCGGCTCCACCGCGCCGATCATTTCATTCAGCAGTTCCCAGAGTATTTTAGTTGCATCTTCAAGGGGCAGGCTCGCTCGCGACAGCAAGACATCCGAGCAAATATCCCGAAATTCCGAATCTTCAGGCAGAACAGGGATATTGTGTTCCTGGCAAACTTTCGCAATCACTAATGCCGATCGCAGTCCTGATGCTTTGTCTGCCTTGGTTTTTTGCCGAAACGATCGGATTAATCGCACGATCAGGGCTGCACTGAGCCGCTCAATTTCGGTCTTCTGAATCAGAATCTCTTGCTGGGTGAGTTCATCCGGTTCTGGAATGTTGATCGTCACCAGTCGATCCATTAGCGCATCCTGAGTCGAATGCACACCGCAATACTCTTCCGGGTTTGAGGTCAAAATCGCTCGAAACTGGGGATTGACGCGGATATATTCGGTTTGATTGCTCGTCGGAGGCAGCACTAAAAGCTTTTCTTCTAGGGCGGATAGCAAGACGTTATTCACTTCGGGGCGCGATCGATTGAATTCGTCGTACACCAGCGTAAAACCTTCTCGACAAGCCAGAGTCAATCGCGAATCGACCCAAGTATGCTTCATCTCGTCTTCGACTTTGACGACGCTGTGAATGTAGTTATCCACCACTTTCTTTCGGGTGTATCCTGCTTGTGCCCCGATGAGATCCGAGCTTTTTGAGTCGTCATCTCCATACATCAGCATGATCGGGCGCGATAACAGGTCTGCTAAATGCAGCGCTAAGGTCGTTTTACCGACTCCGGCACAGCCGCGTAAATGGACAGAAAAACCGGATTGCAAATATCGCAAAGCGCGAGTTGCAATCCGTTCGATCGCAGGGGTACTGACAAAACGGCGGGGGCTAGCTCTTAATACAGTCGTCACGGGGGCAATCCTCTACTGGTTTAAACTGGGGTGGAAATCAAATACATCCGATCGCGCTGCGTAATCTTGCCTTGCTGAATTAGCGATCGTAGTCCTTCAACCACTTGAATTCGGGTCATACTGAGCGCGGACTCAAGCTCAGTGAGACGAACGCTTTGCATGACTTCGATGTATTCGTAAATTTTTTCGTTGATCAGGGTTTTGGGTGAAGTGGGAGAGGTGGGGAGTGGGGAGTGGGGAGTTTCACACAGAGCAGGCTGAAGCGCTTGATCGCCCCACATCGTTTGAGCGAGATTGGCGCGGAATTGTTGAAGCTGCGATCGGAACTCTGCTAATTCAGCGAATAATTGAGTCATTTCAGCTTTGCGATCGTGCTGGGCTTGTAGGGCTTTTTCTTGCCGCTCCAATGCTGCATCCGTGAGAAATGCGGCTACATCAGAGCGCAGTTTCTCCACAAAGCAGGTTAAATCGCGAGTGAGTTGAATTCGTTGTTCAATCCGCGCTTGATGTGCGGCTTCTAAATGCGATCGTGTCTCGGTTTGCAATCTTTGAAGATCGGCTTGAAGGCTCCGTTGAAGCGAGGTTACAGTCTCGGTAAGCGTTGCTCGGAATTGGTGTAAGTCGTGCCTCAACTGCTGCGAAGCTAAGTCACGCTCGGCATGAGCGATCGCAAGAAATTCCTGAGTCTGTTGGTGGAGGGATTCACAGTAGTTTTGCAGGGCTTCGCGCCGTACACGGGCATCGTGCGATAGTGTTTCCCGAAATAAACTCAGATCGCTGCGGAGTTGAGATGCCTGCGCTTGACGCTGCTTCTGCGTATCTTGTAAAAGCAGCGAAACGGCTTGGCGACGTTGCACGACCTGTTGAAGTCGGTACTGCCGTTGCTGTTGCCAGGAGTCTTTAAAGGCCATTGCGTTTAATATGATGAATCGTGCAGTTTGCAAGCCTAGAAAACTGGGGAAGCCCGATCGATCCCCCAGTCAACCAGGATCTAGGAGCGATGAATTCGCATCCTATGCAGCAGGAACCGCTGCTTGAGCAGTCAATCCGACCGCTTCAGCATATTTCAGGTAGGTCTCGACCGAAGCGATTACAACTCGTGCTTCAACCGCCAACAGTTCGATGCCGACGAGTGAAACGCGCACCCAAGCATCGACCACAATTCCTTTGTCGAGGATACGATCGACCACTTCTGCCAAGCTGGATGAGGAGTTTACTTTTTCAACAGCCATGATGTAGTTCCGTGTTGAGTAGGGTTGAATGCGGTAGCCCTGTTAATTCAGACATTAATTCAGCGACTTCCATACTTAAGATGCACAGGAAACAACTGTGGACAACTAAGAACAAATACGGAATCTGCATAATGCAGCGATGCAAGCCTCAGCAGTCATACGGATGAAACAAAGCGCTAAAACGGTATTCGCGCATCGAATCTGCCACTTCTGGTAACAAACCCTGAGAAAAGGGAATCAGTTTAAAGCTGTGACCCCAAGTTTGAGCAGAAGCATGGAGCTTTAGTCATTTGATCAAAAGCGCGACGCAGTTTATATTGATACGCAAGGAATTCTCAGGCTTAAATTTCTTCATCGCAGCAAAATCTATGCGATTAGCACCGATTTAGTTCATGACAAACCGCTTTGCCCAACTGGTCAAAACAATGGAATACGGGCTAATTGTTTCTTGTCAAGCCCCGCCTAAGTCTCCCCTCCGGCACCCCTCGATTATTGCAGCCCTTGCAGAAGCCGCGATCGCTGAGAATGCCGTTGCCGTTCGAGTTGATACACCAGAGCATATTACTGCGGTACGTCAGCGCGTTTCTGCTCCTATGATTGGACTGTGGAAGCAGTCTGTTCCAAACTCTGAAATCTATATTACGCCTCAATTTGCACATGCTTGCGCGATCGCTGAAGCTGGGGCTGATTTGATTGCGATCGATGCGACGCTGCGCGATCGCCCCGAACCGGTCGCCACTTTAATCGATCGCATCCACACTGAATTAGATAAACCTGTGGTGGCTGACGTGGATACCCTAGAAGCGGCGATCGCCGCTGCTGAAGCTGGAGCCGATTTCATCGCAACGACGCTCTATGGCTATACCCCAGCCACTCTACAGCAAACACCCCCAGCGCTTAACCTGGTCAGCCAACTTGCGGAGAAGTTAGACACCCCTATTTTGTGTGAGGGCGGTATTGCATCTCCTCAGATGGCAAGACAAGCGCTTGATCTCGGAGCTTACGCCGTTGTGGTTGGCACTGCAATTACTGGCATCGAAGCACAAGTGCAGGCATTCGATCGAGCATTACGGCATAAACCTCCGGCGCTTTTGATTAAGCATGATGAGCGGTATCATTTTGCGCTGTTCTCGCAAGAACATCCTTCTTATCGCAGCTATGTGCGATCGAAACTGCGGCAATACAACGCAGAAAGTACAATCCGGGATGGATGTTTTGAGCAAGGGGCACTGCGGGGAACGCCGATTGAGATTTTTCTGCTTGACGATCGCCAGAAAATTAGAGCTGGAGTAGTTGGGCTAACTCGGTGGAATTGGTTGCTGATTGAAACGCTTTGGGTCGAGGAGTCGCTGCGTCGTCGGGGATTTGGCAAACAATTAATGCTGATGGCAGAACGAGAAGCAAAGCGGCGCGGCTGCACAGAAGCGATCTTGGATACCTTTAGCTGTCAAGCGAAGGGATTTTACGAAAACCTAGGCTACGAAATGTTTGCTCAGGTCGATGACTATCCATCCGGCTATAGCTTCTTTCAGCTTAAGAAGGAACTCTAACATAGCTCCAAAAGCATAGCCCCAAAAGAGAAATAGCCCCCTTGCGGGAGCCGAGTTATGGTGATTTGACTCTAGGACACATCGTAATTTTGACCGGATTCGGGATGAAAATCTGTAGCGATCGTTGCTCAAAAGGGGTGCGATCGTCCTAAATTTCTTTCATCGCTTCGCTAATTTTCTGGGTGACAAACGGCAAAATCGCTTCATTGTTGCTATGAGACTTGCCCTCAGTAAAGATAACGAGCAAAAAAGGCTGTAAGTCGGGAAGTTCAACATAAGCTGCATCGTGGCGCACTCGGCTCATTAGTCCGGCTTTTGACCAAACTTTTGCCGTTTGGGGAACACCGCCGCCGATAAAGCCGACCACTTGGTTTTCGGGATCGGCTTCGAGGTCAGATGGATTGAGCGATCGCTGCATCAGCTCCATCATCGAGCGCGATCGTTCCGGTGTAACGGCAACGCCACCGACGATGCTATGCAATAATCTTGCGGTCGCATTGGTTGTGAGCATGTTGCGATTGTCAAAGTTCTCGCCGTAAAACGATCGCTCTCGTCCGTAAGGGCCATCACACCAAGTTTTTTGATTCACGTTAATCGTAGTGAACTCTGACCAGTTGAGCGACTGAAAATAACGATTGACGATGTTGCGCTGGTATTTCCAGGTTTCAAACGGGGCGGGAGGCAGTTCAGGCCCTCCGGTTGTGCCGCTTAGGACATCAACGACGAGTCCGGTTGCATCATTGCTGGAATCGACAATCATATCGCGCATGGCTCGATCGAGTTCGGCAGAGGGTGGAATCATGCCACGTTCTAGCCATTCATGAGCCGCGACGAGGTAAAACAATTTGACCACACTGGCAGGGTAGATATTTTCAACTCCCCGATAAGCAAAGCCTCTGGGCGATCGTTGCCAAAACTCCTCCGGACGAATTGCGCCGCCAGTATTGACGAACACGGGCGAGTCATACACAATCCAGGTCATTGCAATTTGATTTGGAGCGAGTTCCCGAAACTCTGCCCAAGTCGCTTGCAAGACTCGATCGCCCAAAGTTTCTAACCGTTCGTCTTTGTGGAAAAAAGTCATACCCGTCTGAGTGAAATTTCTGTCTTATGCACTATCGCACGATCGCGAATCTCAATCTCTACGATTCACCGGATTTAACCCGATTGGCAACGCAAGCCGCGATCGGTCGTTATCTCAAAATTTTGTCAGATTCGCCGCTTCAGGTGATGACTTGTGAGGATGATTATCCGGGATGGCTTGATCCGCAGGATTTGAAGTTTTTGGAAGAAGCAGAAACTCCGTATCAATCGCCTGTATGGACGGCTCAGGAGGTTCGCGATCGTATTCCTGAAGTTATTGCCTTTACTCAAGCTGCAATGTCTGTTCCAAATGAATATCTATGGGGCGGAACGGTTGCACCGAACTATGATTGTTCTGGATTGATGCAGGCAGCATTTGCTTCGGTTGGGATTCGCTTACCAAGAGATGCTTATCAACAAGAAGCCTTTTTGCAGCCTGTAGAGGAGTTAATTCCAGGGGATTTCGTATTTTTTGGTACACCTGAGAAAGCCACTCATGTTGGGCTTTATTTGGGGGACGATCGCTACATTCACAGTTCTGGCAAAGACAAAGGACGCAATGGAATCGGAATTGATCTGCTTTCGGAAGAGGGCGATGCTGTGAGTCGCTATTACTATTCGGTGTATCGAGGAGCAGGAAGAGTGATCTCTAGCTATATTCCCCAGCATTAAGATGAGTGTTCTGATTCTGATTTTCTGTTTCGTTAGCTTTTTTATTTCACTTTGGATTGTCATTCCGGCTCCGATTTTTTCGCTGTTGCCGTTGAGTGTGGGCGCACCAGAGATTAGTCATTGGCTGGTATTGACGAATACGATCGCCGCTTTGCTTGCCTTATTTCGCCTCAAATCTCTATCAATTTTCATTGGAATGCTGCTTGCTCTGAGTTTGAGTCTGCTTCCTGCTGTACAGCTTCCCGCAACAGTACAAAAAGCGACAGCCGCGATCAAAGCCAGTTTAGGGGAAATTCGCGTTCTACCTAACTTTCGCTCTGCGCCTTTTGTTGTATTCGATGCGGTTCGCGGAATTCCTCAATCTGAGATTCGCCGGACTCTGAATATTGCGGTTGCAACCCCGGATAATGTGCCGCTCAGGATGAATGTTTATCGTCCGATGCAGTCTGGGAAAAATCCAGCGATCGTCATGATCTACGGTGGCGCTTGGAGAACCGGATCGCCAAATGCAAATGAACAATTTAGTCAATATATGGCAGCGCAAGGATACACAGTTTTAACAATCGATTACCGACACGCACCCCAATACAAATTTCCAACTCAGATTGAGGATATTAAAACCGGATTGAAATTCATTCAGCAACACGCAGATGAATACGAAGTCGATCTCGATCGTATGGCAATCATGGGACGATCGGCAGGCGGGCATCTAGCGATGTTAACGGCTTACGCGATTGATGCCTTTCCCTTTCGAGCCGTAGTCAACTACTACAGCCCAGTTGATCTCATTGAAGGCTATAACAATCCACCTTTTCCTGACCCGATTGATAGTCGAGGAGTGTTACGCGCCTTTCTGGGTGGAACTCCAGTAGAGCTTTGCGATCTCTATCGCAAAGCTTCACCGTATCAACAGGTACGATCGAACCTTCCCCCCACATTACTCATCTATGGTGGACATGATCATGTGGTGCGATCGAGTTTTGGTCGTAGCCTGTATGAGAAATTGAAGCAAAATGGCAATACTGCAATATTCATTGAAATTCCGTGGTCGGATCATGCTTTTGATGCAGTCTTTAATGGAAGTAGTAATCAATTATCGCTCTACTATACTGAACGGTTTTTAGCAACAATGCTTAAATAGTAAATTCAATGTTCTCGTACAAATCAGCGGTTTTGATTTGAATGTTGAAGACATTAAAAGATATAACAGCATTTAAATCGCTGTATAGAGTGAGTAACCATTGGTGAGCACCCGTTTTAACGTAATGCTCAACCTGAACTTTGTACTGATCAATCAAAAGGTACTCGCGAAAAGATTCGATCGTGCGATATGACACACACTTCTCTCCGCGATCGTAGTCTTGGGTTGATTTCGACAGCACTTCCGCGACAAAACAAGGATTCATAACCGTATCGGTGCGTCCTAGCTGAAGCTGAATTGGCTTTTCCAAAACCATCACATCCGGATAAGTGTACAAAGACGAATCAGGAATCCAAAGCCGTTGATCGGTGGCAAAGACGCGATAGGGTTGTCTTCGTAATTCAGATCTTAAAGATGCGGCAAGCGCGATCGCTAATTCATTGTGATCCGGTGTTCCGCCCGTGATCAGAACAATGTCCCCGTTAATATAAGCGTGTCGCTCACGCGAGTTCAGTTCAAACTCTAGATATTCTTCGGGTGTTTTTTCCCAGTTTGAGCAATCACGATCGCATGACTCCTAAACCCTTTGATTGCTAATTTACAGGCTGCATCGCGAAAAAGGTCTCAGAAAGCTTGATGCCAACTTCGTTCGTGCGGCGCTGTAAATTGTCGAGAAATTCATGCAGCCCGGATTCCATTACATCTGAAATCGTAAGGTAATCTAAGTCCGATCGCAGCTTTCCTAAGTACCGCTCAATTTCGGTATTCCAGGTTCCTTCAGGCGTTCCCGTGATTTGATGCAGTGATCGTTCGGCTTGGCGAATACAATAGCGAATCGATCGGGGAAACTCGCGATCGAGAACTAAAAATTCTGCAACGGAAGTCGGCGTAATCCGGTGTAAGCCGCGTTTGCGGTACATTTCGTAGGCGCTTGCCGATCGTAGTAACGCGATCCACTGCAACTGATCTAACGTTGTGCCGACATCCTTCACCGAAGGCAGAAGAATAAAATACTTCACATCAACAATTCGACTGGTTTTATCTGCCCGCTCTAACAAGCGACCCATTAATCCAAAGTGCCACCCGTCGTTGTGGGTCATCGTGGCGCTGGCGACTCCAGCAAACAAATGGCTAGCTAACTTAACTTCGCTGAAAAAGGTTTGAAAGTTGAGCGTTTCTTCGTTTGCAGCATCGTTGACAAAGTGATAGAAGGCATTAATTTGCTGCCACATTTCGGATGAGATAATTTCACGAACCGATCGCGCATTCTCCCGCGCTGCATTCAGACAGGAAATAATCGAATTCGGATACGCTCGATCAAACGTCAGAAATCGAATTACGTTCTCTGCGCTCGCTTCTCCGTATCGTTCTTCAAAAATAGGCAAATCGCCTGTGGTCAGCACTAACGGCTTCCATTGTTGTGAAGTTCCGATCGGTGAATCTAGTAATAACGTCAAATTCACATCCACGAATCGCGCAATGTTCTCTGCACGTTCTACATATCGATTCATCCAGTAGATCGAATCTGCTACCCGACTTAACATCTTTCTAATCCCTCAACTCACAACCCAAGTATCCTTATAGCCGCCACCCTGCGATGAATTCACCACAAGCGACCCTTTCTTCAGCGCCACACGGGTCAATCCTCCCGGAGTCACATAAATATCCTCACCGTAGAGAATGTAGGGGCGCAAATCTACATGACAGCCCTCAAACTCATCCCCCATCAACGCGGGAACTCGCGATAAAGATAAGGTCGGCTGAGCAATATAGTTGCGTGGAGCCGCTTTAATTTTTGCTGCAAACGCTTCTCGCTCTGCTTGGGTTGACTGCGTTCCGATTAGCATTCCGTACCCGCCCGATTCACTTGCAGATTTGACCACTAACTGATCCAAATTTGCTAAAACATGATCTAACTGCGATCGCTCCCAGCATAGATACGTGGGCACATTCGAGAGAATCGCATCTTCGCCCAGATAATACTGAATCATCTGCGGCACATAAGCGTAAATCACCTTGTCGTCTGCGACTCCGGTTCCGAGCGCATTTGCCAGCCCCAAGCGCCCCGATCGATACACCTCCATCAATCCTGGAACACCCAACAACGAATCTGGACGAAACGCCAACGGATCAATAAATTCATCATCAATCCGCCGATAAATCACATCCACGCGCTTCAAGCCTTTTGTGGTTCGCATCTGAAGATAGCCATCGGACACCACGAGATCGCGCCCTTCCACCAGTTCCACGCCCATCTGCTGCGCCAGATAAGAATGCTCAAAATAAGCAGAGTTATAAATTCCAGGTGTGAGTAAGACAACGGTTGGATTATCAATGTAATCGGGTGCAAGATTCAGCAAAGTTTCGAGCAGGTGGCTCGGATACTCTTCGACGGGCTGAATTTGCATTCGGTTAAATACAAGCGGCAGCGTACTTTTCATAATCCGCCGCCCTTCTAGCACATAAGACACCCCAGACGGGCAGCGCAAATTGTCTTCGAGAATGTACCACTCTCCAGTGCGATCGCGCACCAAATCCACGCCGCTAATGTGCGACCAGATGCCTTTGGGGGGCTTGAGATCCATGCACTGCTTGAGAAAACCTTGCGACGAATACACCACATCTGCCGGAATCACACCATCACGGACAATTTTCTGATCGCCGTAAACATCCGCGAGAAACTGATTCAGGGCATAAATTCGCTGCTTCAGTCCTTTTTCTAGGACTTGCCACTCTGAAGCCGCGATCGTCCGGGGCAAAATATCAAACGGAAAGATCTTCTCTGTCCCCTGATTGTCGCGGTACACATTGAAAGTCACACCCATTTTGAACAGCGCAATCTGAGCCGCCTGCTGCCGATGCTGAATTTCTTCAAGCGACAGTGAATTGATGCGATCGACGAGTGGAATCGCTTCCGGGCGAGGCGAACCCGGCGCATGGAATAATTCATCGTAAAAATGCCCCGGATCATAATTTGCTAGCTTCACAGTCAATCACCCAAACAAGCTACTTGATTAATAGGATTGTCTGAACTTTCTAAGCTGTAAAGCTGAATACGAAAATAGTCGTGCCAAAATCAAGAAATATGACAGAATTGCTCGATCGAAGGGTGAACGGTGCAAGGTGAAGGAGTGGAATTCTGCCATGATTGCGATGACTTATGTAGCAGATTTAGGACAAGGACAAACTTTAGCGATCGAGAATGCGAGGACTCAAACTGTGATTACTTGGGAAACCAAGAGCGCAGGACAGCAGCAAAGTCAGCAAATGAGTTTGTCGCTAGGTCAGTGGTCAGCCTCTCCGATCGTGTTTAGAATGTCCTTCGGTTTTATTCTGCAAATTGAGTCGAACCAACGTGCTTATTACATCCGTCTGCAAGCAAATAGCATTAGCTTATTGAGTGAAGTACCCTTGATGCTGGGAGCGCAGGAGATTCCGTTGCGGAATGTTGCAGCTTCTAGCATGAAAGTGTCAGAGATAAAGCCCTTAGAACCGCTCCGAATGGGCAATATGTCGATGCAGATGGAGCCGATGCAGATGAGCATGGGCGAAATGAAGATGAGTATGGCGACTTCTAGCAGTAGTAGTAGTGCGATCGCTCGCTACTGTCGCAACTGTGGCAGAGAGGTAGGAGATCGCGATCGGTTTTGTTCTCAGTGTGGTGCGAAGCTGAGTTAGGGGTTCTAAGTCCATTGGAAATGGGCTTTCGTCGATAAAAAAAGCAGTGTCTTTGGCTAGCCGAAGACACTGCACCCTTGTAGAAATAGAACCATTCAAGTCAATTGAAATCTGTTACTGCTTAGCAGGCAACGCACCCATCCCTTTCTCCACAAAGTATCGATCGAGGAATGTGGTAGCAAAAGACAGAACCACAGGTGCCAGAATGAATGCAAGGAACCCGTGAACCGCAAAGCCAGGAACAAACAGTGAAGCCAGCCAGAAACACATCCCGTTAACAACGAGCGAAAACAATCCAAGCGTCAAGATGTTAATCGGCAAAGACAACAAAGAAAGCACAGGCTTAACGAAACTATTGACCAATCCAACCGAGACGGCAGCAATCAACGCAGCAGGGAAGCTTGCGATCGTCACACCCGGAATCACCAGATCTACAACGAGTAAGCCGAGCGCAGTGGTCAACATCGTGAGCAAAAAGGTAAGCATAGGAAGTTCTCCTGGGTAGATAGTTAAACAGAGTGAATCAATGCTAGACAGAGCCTGTAGGCTGATTGAGTTTTGCATCTGCCTTAGAAATTGCCCACAGTGCATGAATAATCCCAGGCACCCAGCCGAATAGTGTGAGTGCAATGCTGATCAATAGCGTAAAGCTAAAACCATAGGTAAGAAACACTGCAACAGGGGGCAGAAGAATGGCGAGGAGTAGTCGGAACAGTTGCATAAAATTGTCCTCATCGTGAATGACAAAAATGGGTAAGACTCCAACCTTGATGACTTAGGTTCTATCCGACTGCTGCACTGTACGAATGGCTGCACTCAGACGTTGCTTAATCTGCTGCCGAATCTGCTGTTCTTTGCGAGCCACCAAAGTACCTTGGTCTGCAACCTTAAGCTCGATTTCAGCTTGTTTCTGCTGCAGTGGAGCGGTCTGGATTGTTGCTGCGTTGGCTCTAGACTTGGCGTACCAGATTCGGAACTGTTCTAAACGCTGTTGAATAGTTGCATATTGATTACGCAGCTGTGCATGATAAGCATCACCATAGCGATCGGTTAGCTTGGCATCTAACTTAAGCAGCAAGCTTTTGATCTGCTTAGCAATTTGGGTTTGAGTAGCCGTTGTCCGGAAAGGCGCTTTGGCTGTCTTTGATGCAGCGTTTTGGCTGGCAGTTGAAGTCGTTTGTGAGTGTGTAGAGCTTTCATCTGTGCCTGCTTTTAGCTCTGTGATCACAGCCGCAGTCGCACTTTGAATGATTTGGAAAATTCTAGCGGTGCGAGTTTCGCTTTCTGCTTTGATTTCTTGCGAGTTAAGGCGATCGTTCGGTTCAGTCATCATTCACCTTCCACCTAAATAAAGGATTGCTAATTGATTCAGTTAGCTGCGATCGAGTCGAGATTGCTCGCTTTAGCTTTGCGGTTTTTGAGTTGCTCAACCAGAATCTGAGAGACTTCGGCTGCTAATACACTCACCACAATGCCATCATCAATCCAACCAAGAACTGGAATTACATCAGTTGCAAAATCAATTGGGCTAACCAAATAAAGCAAGCTTCCGGCAATCACAATCCAACGATATTTAGAGTTGCGGAGAAGTGCGCGGTACCAGTTGTACAGGGGCTGGGCGATGACTTTTTTCACTGAAGGACTCTTTCGACCGACAAGACTATCTTGACAGATCTAGAAGCAGCAGTCTGGTGTGGAAAACCCTTGAAGTTGGTGTATTCTTACGACCTACTGGCATTCCTGACAGCGCAGGAATTGAGACCAAAATAGGGTTGCTACGATCGTCGTAGCAACCCCGCGAACACTAAGAATTTAAGCGCAAAAAATAGCTTAACTCACAGGTGAAATCTTTAATACCTCATCTAATAGTTGTCTTGCTGCCTGTGCTTTTTCCAATGCTGCTTGATGATCGCTATGAGCGCGAACTAAGCGCATTAAACCTCCAACTCCAGTTTTAAGCTGGTCTAACTCTTCTCCACTGACCAATTCCCCATCCAGCATTCTCAGCAGCAGGGGTTTGATGTCGCCTACTTCCTGCCGCACCTTTTGCAGCTTTTCAACGGTACTGAGCAGGGTTTTTAATGAGTTGAGAATTTCGTCAATATCTTGAGGGGCTTCTGCCGCATCGGGTGAGGTTTCGGCTGTCTCGATCGATCTCTCCACATCTTGCTCTTCTACATCTTGCTCCTCTAAATCGATCGACGACTCCAGCTTCTCAGCTTTTTGCGTGTTCGTGCGTGGCATATCGTGGTTCCTTCGGATAAGGCTGAATTTAACTTGCTCAACCCACTTATTAAAGCATTGATTTGACGAGGTACAAGCTTAGAAGTAGTACGATCAATGTTCTTAGGTCTGCTGTAGACAATCAGGTCGCAAGGGTTGGATCATCGCCCTCTAGAATTGTGCCCGTGAGCGTCGTATCTCTCAGATTCGCGCCGCTTAAATTTGCGTCTTCTAGTTCTGCATCGGCGAGATTTGCGTGATCGAGTTCAGCATTAGCAAGGTCAGCTTCACTCAAATCAGCAGATTCCAAGTCTGCACCACTCAGGGTTGCCTGGCTGAGGTCTGCTTGCGTTAAAGTTGCTTGAGCTAAATTTGCGACTTCGAGATCTGCATAGCTCAAATCTGCTCGATCGAGCAGTGCACTTTCTAAAATTGTGCCTTCTAACATTGCATCGCTTAAGTTTGCCCCAGTGAGAGTCGCTTGGCTAAGGTCTGCTCCACTCAAGTCAGCGCTACTCAAGTCTGCATCAGTCAGATTCGCGTTTCGCAAAATCGCTCCTTCTAAGTTTGCGCCTGCAAACACTACAGCGCTTAAATTCATGCCTTCTAAGTTCGCTTCAGCGAGATCTACGTTGCTGAAGTCCCGTTCTCCAGCCTCGTAGCGTTGCTGTAATTCTTGAATGTCGATCGGTTGTGTCATAACAGTTCTTTTGTTGTTAAAGAGTCAACATCACTGCATGTTGTAAAAGATACGTGCGTTCGACGCATCGACTCGCTACGTTACTCATCCGCCCCGGAATAGAATTCCGAGCTAACCGTGCGAAGTCCTGTGAACAGGACTAAGAGCAGATTTCAGGGCTACAGTCCCCCTCAGTAGACTTTGTTCCATTGAACCCAAAATAGAATTTGGGGCGGGACAGAATCGGAGTGAGAGGCTCTGTCGAACTAACGTTAATCCAAGAAATGAGTTTTTAAGCAAAATTGCCAATTCGCGCTAAAGTGATACAGTCAATCTCTTTGAAGCGCTCGATCGTGGATTACGAAACTGCTCGTCGTTTACTCATCGATCACACGAATGTTAACGCTGCTGATACCTTCCTCGGACGGCTAAGGCAGGGTCAACCCCCTTTGCCGGGACAAGTCACTTCGATCTTGCTGGCATTGAAGGTTGTATTTGACGCGCTGAAAGATCAAATGGTAATCGATCGACAGCTAGCGACTGCATTATTTCTTGTTTCGAGTGAAGCAAGACAGTTATTTAACGGCGGACTGGCAAAAAGCTTAGAGTGTCCGCCGTTGCTAAATGAGGATTTAGGAAGAATTACGATCGCGGTAAAAAGCATTTTCTCAGGCACTTGGCAGGCTTAATTCCGCGATCGCTGCTATTCGCTACGCTTTTTCCCACAGTTCCCGAACCTTATCGGGCAAGAACTGTGCAACTTCTTGAATGCGCTCTTGTGAAAGCTCATCTTTGGTGGCTGAAAAGACTGCCGAAACGACTTGTTCAGGCGTAGTGTTCGGTTGTAAGCCAGCTTCTTGTTTGACTCGGAACAAGAATGTATCTGCTTTAATTTTCAGAGGCGGACGAATGTGGCTGAGGAAATGCACGATCGGGTTTGTATCTTCCCACAAGTCAGAGACTTGGGTTGCAAGGGGTGTTGCCGTGTAGAGGGTGCGATCGGGGTTGCCTTCATCAAGCGGCACATGCAGCTCTTCGGAGACATGTTCGACGGCTTCATTGGTCATCATGTCGCGCATGGTACGGAAGACCACTTCGGTAATGTCGCGAGCATCATACAGGTCAGAAATTCCGCCTTTGAGGGCGACTTTTTCGAGGAAGGGCGTGTCTTTGGTCGCGATCGGAACCGTTTGCCCCTTTTGCATGGTTTTCGGCGGATTGACTTCCATATCTCGGAGCATATCCCGCCCCCGCTGAGTCAGTTCCGCCTTTTTGAACTCAATTAAATGCGGCAATGGGCCATCAGGCGCACCATAGGTATTGGCAACTCTAAAGCCAAACTCTTCTTCATTCACAGCATTCGGCACGTCGTCTTGATTGCCGTAAGCGTTTCCGGAGAATTCAGCGTTAATGTACTGTCTTTGGTTGAGATAGTCTAAGTGACCGAGAAACTCAGCAGGAGTCATGGGAATGCCAGTAAAGTCGGTTTCAGTAAACTTTACTGGATCAGGGCCAGGGCCTTGATCGCTCTCATCAATCTTTTTCAGCATGATGTAAACCACGTCGTCGCGGATCGTGATCGTCATAATTCTTCTCCTATAAATTGGGACTCCCCAACTATTCCGCGATCGGGCAGAATCCATCATCCATCATGTGAGACATTCGTAACTTTGATCTGCGTCTACCAAAAGTAGGAAGACAAACCGATCGTTGCTCCGCACTTTTATAGTAAAAATGAAGAAATCCCCAAGGCGGAGGTAAACTAGGGGCAGATAGCGCTACCGTAGACACAACTGTAGACACAACTGCGGATTTTTACGAGCGACTGTATGACGAACTATCAACAAACTTTGGAAACTTCTGGCGCAAACACAGCCGCGCTGGGCAGTGAAGCGATCGCTAGCGTTGACCTGATTCAAGTGATCGAAACGGTGATCAGCAGCTTAGACCAGACCGATAGCGCAATGGTTAGCCACACTGAAGGTGAAGGTGGTTATGTTTGGAAGTTCAAATATGGCAGCGTAGAAACCTTCGTGCAGTTGACTGGTACAACTGATGAAGATACGTTGACTGCGTGGGCGAGTGTTCTAAAGCTACCTGTGCAGAATGAGGCGCAATTAACGCGCAAATTGCTGGAGATGAATTGGTTAACGACGCTGGAGGCGCACTTTGCGATCTTTAACGATCAAATCGCAGTGGTTTCTTCGCGCACGGTTGCAGACTTATCACCGGGTGAGATTTCTCGATTAATTACGCTTGTGGCGACGATCGCAGACGAAAAGGACGATGCTTTACGAGCAGAGTTTGGCAGCGCTTAACTCAGACAAAAGTTCAAGTCCAAAGCTTCAAGTCTAAAAGCTTCAAGTTCAAAAACTCCAAGAGTTCTAAACCCTTGGAGTTTCACAGCATCTAAAAATTATGCTTTCGATGTTGTACCCATGCGTTGTACTCCGGCTTGCATGAATCCAACTCGTTCTTCAAAGCTCAGCCCAGAAATAAAATCGCTAAATTCATGGGTTTGTTGTGGCAGTTTGTAGTCTGAAGGAACGTTAATGATCTCGCCGCTTTCCATGCCCTGTCCTAAAAGCAGCCAGACTTCAATTCGCGCACTGTTGCTCATTGCACTATAAGTCTTTCCAAATTCGCTGTCTGCGCCGCTGAGAATATCGCGTTGTGCTTGCAGTTGCTGTTCTTGGGGAAGAGCCTTGATTTCACCATAAAGGATATGAGCAAGATTATCCGCAGTTGCAGGGGGAGCAGGTGTTAGCTCATCTTTGATGTCTAGATAGCCATACCACAGTAATGCAAGCTGAGTGTCGATGTCGTAGCGTTGAAACATTGATAACGCGCGCTTAGTATTTTCGCTTTGAGAATCAATTGCGTAAGACATAAAGCTCCTAGAAAATATGTGTGAATGTCTTCACGGTAGTTGTCGGACTCGATCTCTTAACCTTGCAAAAGATAGATACGATACAGTTGCCTTTTAACAGATGTTGGTTCTTATACCGAATTGATCTTTAATCGCTACAGATCTTGCAAGCCCCCTAAATCCCCCACAAGTGGGGGACTTCAAGCCAAAGAAGGATTGAATTCTCAAAGTCCCCATTCTGGGGGATTTAGGGGGCGGAGGATCTGTAGCATTAACAAATTGATTGGGTATTAAAGCTGCGATCAGACGGATTGAGCCTATTTTCTCTACAAGCTTTTATCATTGCTACACTTTTATCACTGCTACAATAGAAAAAGAAGAAGCTTGAAACTGAGCTTGATTAGATGAATGAGTGGCGGTTGATTCCCATAATTCAAGCTCCTGGACAATTGCAAATGGCGATCGATACCTGGTTGCTAGAGCAGCATCGATCTGGCTCACATCCACCCACTTTGCGCTTTTATACTTGGTCGCCCACCGCCATCTCACTCGGCTATCATCAGCGCCATTATCCTGATGCTTGGCAGTCTTTGGCTTGGAATGGAGGTGCGATCGACCTTGTGCGCCGTCCAAGCGGAGGTCGAGCCGTGTTGCATCAGGGTGATTTGACTTACGCTGTGATTATGTCTGGCTTGGGGCAGAAGCGAATGCAGGCATATCAAGCGATTTGTGAGTTTCTCATTCAGGGATGGAAGCGGTTAGGCATTCAGCTACAGTACGGGGACGCAGGACGGGGATATATTCATAATCCCAACTGTTTTGGGACTGCGACAGGGGCAGATTTGATCACACTTGACGGGATTAAATTGATTGGAAGTGCTCAGTTGCGGCGAGAGGATGCGATTTTGCAGCATGGCTCAATGCAGATTCAAACAGACGTGGAATTGTTTGAGCAAGTGTTTGGTCAACCATTAACGTTATTGGAGTTAACAGTTTCGATCGAGACGATCGTAGAGACGCTAATTGATGCTGCAAGGGATTGTTTTGGAATTGATTTTACAATTCAGCCTTTAACAGAATTGGAATGGAATCAGATTACTGAACTTCTTTGAGATCATCCGGAGTATTACAGTTTAAGAGCATTTGCCGATCTCGAAGCTGTAATTCCTGCACCGTTTCAGAATCAAGCCACTCCTGAAACGATCGCTTTCCTCCCGCAATGTAGCTTTGCAAGCTGGAGAGTCGATCGCGGCGATAAAATCCACACAAAGGCTCCCATCCTTCCTGGCTTCTCGCGACCACAATAGGCACGTCGGAAAGTTGTGTCGTGCATTCTTTAAGTGCTTCACCTTCTAATCGAGGTAAATCACAAGCCAGCAGTAACACCCAGTCCGTTGAAACTTGCGTTAGAGCTTCAGAAAAGGCAATCAGGGGCGATCGTGGGCTTGTTTCTTGAATCCACTGCACCCCTGAAACAATTGATTGATAGCGATCGCACCAAGAAGTCACGATATAAATCAAATCAGTACAGTGCCTTGCTGCATCACAAGTTCGTTTTAGCAATGGAACGCCATCTACCTCAATCAACGCTTTATCGCGTCCCATGCGGGAACTTTTGCCGCCTGCAAGAACGATCGCACTTAGAGAATGATTCATCACGGAATTTTATAGCTTGCGACTCGGACAACTAATTGACCCTGACGCGGATCGCGCTGAAACACAAATGCACCTTCTTCCTTCTCACCCCTCGATAAGAAATCAATCTGCTGGTCACCCGATTCTAAAACGCGATCGCCCGCCTTTAATTCTGCAACCACTTGCACTGATTCTACAGTTTCACCGCCTGTATTCGTCACTTCAAAGGGGACATAAAATTTCCCATTCGTATTACGAATCTCACGCTGTTCGATTGAAATGGCGGCAGGTTCATAGCGCTCGCTAACCCACACATAAATCACCAAGCCAGCGATCGTGCCCAAAATGCTGCTCGCAATTCCAAACGTGATCCATTCAGCAGGCGATCGAGTTTCTCGTTTTGCTTGTGGCATCCTTTTCTCCTAAGCTGCTAATCGTCCTGCTGCACCCCCAACCGCCGCAGGCAATCCGAGTAAAACCGTGTATCTTAGCCACAACTGCCACGGATCATCGAAGTGCAGCTTTTGAAAGAACACTAACATCAGCATTGCAGCAAACAATGAGACTAAATAGGCTGCGATCGTTTCACCCCAAGGACGCTGAAACACACCCTTATGCTGATAGCGCTGGGATTGATTTGTGAATCCTGCCGCAAACACAATGCAGTACGACACCAACAAGGATGCTGCAATCATCGCAAGCAACCATCCACCTGTTACCGCTGATGCCAACATAGGAATCTCATCAGTGGGGGCAATGTTAAATGCAATCACAAGCGCACCGATTAAAGTCGCTGAAATATCCGATAACGTTGCATTACCTTGACGTGCAGGTGGATCATCACCCGATCGCGATTCATCTTTCCCTAAAAACTGATTCGCCAACGCCACACCGAATGTAAAGGGGACGCTTTCGTAAATCAATTTACCCAGCACTTCAATTAACGGCGCATCGAATCTGATTTCTCGCAGTAATACTAAGGTTGCACCACTACACACTAAACCGATCGCTAAAGCTTTAATCGTATCTTTCACAGCATTGATCGTTCTGATATCGTTGCCGTGACGAAATCCCGAAGCCTGGTTTAATAGCAATACAATTAAGAATGTCAATACTAAAGCAAATAGCATTCTGAATGGACTGACATAGGAACCAATCCACCAAACCTCCATCGTATAAAGCAATGGAATCCCGAGCAAAAAACCACCCGATGCGCCCCGAACTAAATCTGTTAGCTCAGTTTTCCACTGCTTGCTAAGATGAGTCAACATAAGCAATGCCCGAAGCGTTAGACTCTAAACTAATGAGTTTGCGATCGTGGTGTCATTCCTCTACAGATAGAAAGTATGGTTATCGAATGGCTGAAAGTTAAAGTTCCGCTAGAACTTCGGGAAACTTATATTCAAAAAGATGCTGAGATTTGGACAGAAACTTTGTCAAAATATCCAGGCTATGTCGGTAAGGAAATTTGGTTCAATCCCAAAGATGACACCGACTTGATTATGGTGATTTACTGGCAAACCAAAGACGCTTGGAAAGGCATTCCCGCCTCGGTTCTCGAAGAGACTGACCGACGATTCACAGCAGCAATGGGACAATCCTTCCCATTTGCCGAAGAAGGCGAATATCAAGTCCGCAAATTTAGCGAACCCTCTGTGAAGTAAAGCTACGCACTCTATGATTAGCTACGCACTCTATAGTTAGCTACGACTCTATGATTAACTGTCCTCGCTGCGGTCAATCCGTTCGATCCGATGCGATCGCTTGTCCTCGCTGTCGCACCTCACTCAAAGCTCATGGTCATCCCGGCATCGTACTTCATCGCGCTACCGGAACCGAGCCCCTCTGCAAAACCTGTATCTATGATGCAGATGATACCTGCAACTATCCCCAACGCCCTGATGCTTGGGAATGCACGATGTATCACAATGCCACAGTGCCGATCGTTAGCAATCCATCCCGGTATGAAATGACTCCGGCTGCTTGGGCACGACGAAACGCGGGATGGATTGCTTTAGTGATTCTACTTGTATTCAGCTTCGGCTTAGCCTTATCGCGCCGCTAGTATTACACAAAATGATACGGCGGTAATGCTTCTCCTAATCCTAATTCCCATTGTGGATATTGATTTTGCCATTTACTCAGATGTTGATAAAGCGACATCTCATCCTGTTTATTAATCAATAAATACAGCTTCTCAACCCCATCTGAACCTGCTTTGAGTTTGGCATCCGGATAGACCTGTTCAATTTCTGCCAAAATCTGCTGAAATTCCTGCTGTTGCTGGTCTTTTTGGTCGAGATGCGCTTGATACTGCTGCTTTTTTGCCTGAAAGTAATCCCGTCCTTTCGTGCTGCCATTCATTTCTGGATTGCTTGGTAACTCAAGCTCGATCGGGGTTAGCTTCAGCCGATATTCTGCCTTTCCTTCTAGCTGATTCAGCTTGCCTAAATACTTGTCGCGATTTTCGTTCAGATGAGCAATCAGATGATCGCGAGACAAAAACTGTGTTCCAAACCGAAGCGGCAAAATCGTCACTTGCCAAAACAAATCACAAATCACGCGATCGTGCGCGAGCACGGCTTGCACCAATCGGTCATCATCGTTCTGCACCGCTTCAAACTCTAACTCTGGTTCCACCAAAGCTGCTAAAGCACCCGTTTCAATGACTTCTAAATCCCCGTCAATTCCTGCACTCAGCTGTAGCGGTGTAGTTGGCGTTTTGAAGAAAGCGTAGGTATACATGGCTCGAACGATGCTCCATTCTGAGTCTATGCGATCGTGCAGGTTTTCCTGGTGAACTTCATACGAAAGTTTGGAATTCTGGAGCCTCACAAAATCCTAACCGCGCCAAAATCGATCGCGCGACGCGATCGCAAGCTCCTTCTCCACCTAAAGCCTCTCGCATCTCTTGATAGTCCGCAATCGTTTTCGCTCGATGTTCAGGATTGAGCAACTCTAGTGCCGACTGCGTTAAATTTTCAGACGTGGCAGCATCTTGGATAAATTCGGGCACGATCGCTTTCATGTTGACCAAGTTTGGCGGTGACGCAAACGGTAACTTGAGTTTGAGGATATGCTTTGCCACCCAATACGTAAACGGAGATAAGCGATACATCACGACTTGCGGCACATCAAGCAAGGCAATTTCAAGATTGACTGTGCCAGATTTTGTAATCGCCAGATCTGCTGCTGCAATCGCATTTAACGGTGAACCTTCGACAATTTGAGCTTGCAGTTGGTATTTCTCAATTCCTTGAACAATCTGCGATCGGTATTTTTCTAGCGATAGTGGAACCAGAAACCGTACACCAGGAATCTTTGCTTGAATCTGCTGCGCTGCTTTGAAAATTACAGGCATCATATATTTGATTTCCTGTTGGCGCGATGCCGGAAGCAGCACGATCGCGGTCTGATTCGGTGCAATTCCTAATTTCGATCGAGCCGTTGATCGATCGGGTGCGTTGCTCATGCGATCGATCAAGGGATGTCCGACAAACGTAGCGTTCGCGCCGTTTGATTTGTAATAGGCTGCCTCAGACGGAAAAATTGAATAGATGCAATCACTAATTTGCACAATCCACTGCGTTTTTTTCTCGTTAATTCGCAAAACCCATTCTTGCGGTGCAATAAAGTAAGCCGTTGGCACATCAGGCAAGTATTTGCGAATGTGTAGCCCAATACTGATATTAGGATCACTGTAATCAATCATTACCGCAAAATCGGGTGGATTCTCGCGGAGATACTGCTTAGCGCGACGTTGAACGCTCAAGGTCGGCAACAAATACGGTAATCCTTCGATAATTCCAATCGAACCGATTTCCGTTGTATTGCCGAGCAATTTCGCGCCTGCGGCTTCCATCCGAACCCCGCCCAGCGCTAGCACCTCAATTTCTGCTCCCAGTTGCTCCGCTTGGGAATACAGCGCTCTCACCAGCATTGCCCCTTGCAAATCGCCGGACACTTCACCCGTACTGATAAAAATCCGCTTCTTCATGAGCTTCTTACCGCTGCGCTCGGTGTCAGTCCTCTACGCCCGGGCGACAAAGAGAGTTGAATAAACTGCTGCAAATGTTGAATATGCTCGTTTTCAGGCAGCAGATCTAATTGCTCTAGCCCCTGATTCATCGGCAAACCAGACCGAAACACGGTTCGATAGGCTTTTTTCAGCAAATTAATCTCTTCTGCCGAAAAGCCCGATCGCTGCAATCCGATCTGATGAAACGCCCGAATCCGTGAAGGATTGCCCTCGACAATCACAAACGGCGGCACATCGCGATCGATCCGACTCATCCCTCCGATCATCGCGTGTCGTCCAATCCAGACAAACTGATGAATCCCTAAGACCCCACTTAATCTTGCTTTTGATTCGATATGGACATGACCCGCCATCTGTACCGAATTGGCGATAATCACCTGATCTTCGATCACGCACTCATGCCCGACATGCACATATGCCATCAGCAAATTGCCGTTGCCAATCAGCGTAATGCGATCGGCAAAAGTCGGGCGATGAATCGTGACAAACTCACGAATCTGATTGCCATTGCCAATCCGCACCAAACCGAGTGAGCCATCGTATTTCAGATCCTGCGGCTCAAGCCCGATCGCCGCTCCCGGAAAAATCTGATTGCGCTCTCCCATTTCCGTCCAACCCTCGATCACCACATGATGCCCGACAACCGATCCCGCGCCGATTTTGACATGCTCTCCAATCACCGCATATGCACCAACTTGGACGGTTGGATGAAGTTGAGCATTCGGGTGAATCACAGCAGTCGGGTGAATCAAGGTAGTGGTCATAGATAGAGGGTAGAGGAACAAAGAGAAGGGGAAATCAGCGCATGGGGCTGTCTTCAATCGACGAGCGCAAACATTAAATCACCTTCACAGGCAAGCTGTCCGTCAACTTCGGCACGACCGCGCATCTTCCCAAAACGACGTGCTTTCACCGAGAGCAGTTCCACCGTCATGACCAGTTGATCGCCTGGCACAACCGGACGACGGAATCTGACTCCATCGATCCCAGCAAACATGAAGAGACCGCCTTGCACATCTGCCATTTGAGTAAGGACAACGCCGCCGACCTGTGCCATTGCTTCAACAATCAGCACTCCCGGCATAATCGGACGACCCGGAAAATGTCCTTGAAACTGCGGCTCATTGAACGAGACGTTTTTAATCCCGGTTGCCATTTTGCCAGGAACGTAATCGATGATGCGATCGACGAGCGCAAACGGATAGCGATGCGGCAGCAGTTGATGAATTTCTTCGACGGTGAACGTCGTTTTGATGGCAGTTTCAGCCGGAGCGTCTAGATTCTCGTTCGGGGCAGTGTGGGTTTCAATCAAGGTTGACATGGGCGTTCCAGTTAAAGAGCTAGAAAGGGGCAGACTTAATGAGATGAGAGATTCGACAGTTGACGCACCAGTTGAGTATGTAACCCATGGCTCGCCTTGTATGCCAAGAAGTGAGCGGTTGGAAACGTCCCCAGTAAACTGAGATCTCCTATTAAGTCTAGAAGTTTATGGCGTGCTGGTTCATTTGAAAACCGCAATGGTGGATTAATCCATCCCTCAGCGCTACACACTAAGGCATTTTCAAGCGAACCGCCTTTTATTAAACCATTTGCTCGTAACTGTTCGATCTGATGAGCAAATCCAAACGTCCGCGCTGGCGCAATTTCCTCGGCAAACGTGGTGGGATCAAATCGCCAACTGTGCCACTGATTGCCGATCGCGCTCAGTTCAAAGTCAATCCCGTAAGAAAATCGCAGTTCCAGAGCGGGGAGTGCTGCCACAAACGCATCCCCTTGCCGCACGAAGACAGGCTCGGTGAGGGAGATCGGTGAAGTCTGTGCCGTTTGCCCGATCGTTCCCGCCTGGAGAATGGCTTCCGTCCACGATCGAGCCGATCCATCAAGGAGCGGCACTTCTGCTCCATCAACTTCGATTCGCACATCATTGATCCCCAGCCCTGCAAGCGCGGCTAGTAGATGCTCAACAGTGCGAACTTTTGCTGCTCCATTCACAAGTTCCGTCGAAAGCATGGTTTCTCGAACTGATTCAATCCGAGCCGGAATCTCCGGAGCATCAGGTAAATCGGTTCTAACGAAATATCGCCCTCGTCCGGGTTCTGCGGGCAAAACTCGCGCCGTTGTCAGGTCTCCAGTATGCAGCCCGATTCCAGAGCAAGAAAAGGGTTGAGCAAGCGATCGCGCCTGTGTGATGCAGCCCTGTGTGTTGACCATTTAGAAGCGTTCTCCAAAGCCAAAGCGAATGTTGCTTCCGCCGCGATCGTTAAAGCCAAAGTCAATCCGAATCGGGCCTAGCGGGCCTGCTTGCACTCGGACTCCGACCCCGTAGCCGAATCCACTTCCGGGCTTACCCCGCGTTCCGGCGGGATCGCCCGGAACCGATCGACCCGATCCTAAATCTGTTGCCGCATCCACAAACAGCGCTCCTGAAATAATCGAGAAGACCGGGAATCGATACTCTGCGGTAGCTTGCAAGAAGCTGCGACCGCTGCCCAAATCGCCTTCATCGTAGCCGCGCACCGAGTTCGTTCCCCCCAGCGGAAACGCTTCATACGGTGGCAAATCTCCCACGACCGTTCCGGCTTGGACATTAAACGCAAAAGCTTGGGCGCATCGTCCCTGCGGGGTTTGCTGTTGATCTAATCGACGCGGATCGCGATCGCGGCACTCTTGCGTGAATTTAGTCAGGCGCGTCGGAATGTAGAAGCTGTAGCTTCCTCGCAGTCGATTGAACAGAATGCTACCGGAACCAATCGGCACCGATTGCTCGGTACTCAGTTGCAGCACTGATCCACGAGTCGGGCGGAGGAAATCATCGCGTCGATCGCGTCTGACTGAAAGCTGTCCAGTCAACAAGTCATCCTTACCCGATGGGTCAAACGTCAATGGTTTTCCTCGTTCGTCCACGGTGCGACGAATCCCTTCCGCATCGCTTGCGGTGACGCGCTGATACTGCAAACCAAGCGAGGCTGTCCATTCTGCCCGTTCAAACACATTTCTCGATAACGGACGAGCGAAGCTGATGCCGCCTCCGGTGCGATTAATTCGGGGAAGGTCGCGATCGACGTTCGGCAATCGCACTTCTGGGTCGCCCCCGTCGAAAATCAGCGAAATCGTTCTGCGGCGAAACACACTCAAGGTGTAGGAGGTTCGGAACGGATCGCCACCAATCCACGGGTCAGTAAAGCTCAATTCGTACTGCTGATCTCGCTGACCAATCTGCACCTCAGCGCTGAGCTTTTGATTATTGCCGCCCACGTTTTGCTGTCCATAGCTGACGCTGCCGAATAGACCACTCGCAGAACTAAAGCCGCCCGCAAGTCCGATGTTTCCGGTATTGCGCTCAACCGCATTCACTACCAGAACCACTTTGCGCCGATCTTCACCGACATCAAGAGAGGGACGTAAATCTTCAAACAGCCCCAATCCGAATAATCGCTGGAAGTCTCGCTCTAAAACAGTGCGGTTAAAGACTGATCCTGGCTTCAGTTCAAGCTCGCGAGTGATGATATATTCGCGGGTTCTGCCTCGAATCGGATTACCTTTTGCATCCTGAGCGTTGCCTTCTTTGTTGATAAATCGCACCTGAATCCGCTCGATTTCTCCTTCTGCAACCTGTAAAATGACGGTTCCATCCGGATTGACCTGGGGCTGCTGCGCGTTAATCACCTGTGCCAGCACAAAACCACGGTCTTGGTAAAACTTCGTAAGTTCTTGAATTCCAGTTTGCAATTCCCGGAAATTCGTGATTTTGCCGTACTGCGGGCTGAAAATTCGGTTTACCTCTTCCGGCGGTACGACTTTACTGCCTTCAAGCTGCACCGATCGTAGGACTGGATTCGCCGCCACTTCAAACGTCACCCGGACTCCAAGCGGGGTATCTGCTGGAGTCGCTCTCACGGTCGAAAAGAATCCGGTTGCAAAAACTGCGTTGATGTCGTTCTGAAGCTGAGTGCGCGTGGTTGTCCGTCCTGCCTGAGTTTGAATCACTCGGTAAACTTCCTGCTGGAGTTCAGGACTTACCCCTGTAACGACGACTTCAGAAACTAGTACTCTAGGTTCATCTGGAGCAGGTTGAGCAGGCTGTGGCGGTTCAGTTGGCTGAGCAGGCTGCTGCGGCTGAGCCGGTTGACCGGGTTGCTGCGGTTGCACCTCAACGGGCGGAGTTTGTTGCCCTTCGGTCGGAGGGGTTGTTGTCCCAGGCGGAGTTTGTTGTCCTTCAGTCGGAGGAGTTGTCGTTGAACCTGGCGGAACACTCGGCGAACTCGGCTGATTGGGAATGGTTGGAATATTTGGAGCCGAGGGCGCGGGGGCAGCAGGCGAGGTATTGATTTGAATGCGATCGGGCGTTTCTTGCTCGATCGAGCTACCCGCTTGAGCTACTTTCTTGAGCGGAGTGAGCGATTGAGTTCCCGCCGAATTTTGCATCACCGGAATCGCTTCGACCACGACATCGGTTCCCACAGGCTTCACGGTTGCGGGGACGCTCTTTACGGTCGATGCCTTTAGCACAGGGGAACCTGCTCGCGTCGTCGATTTTGCCTGCGGTTGGGCTGGCTGATTGGGCGATTTTGCTAGGGCAGAACGAGATAAGCCAAGCGTCGCCGTTAACGCAAACGCAGCCATCACAACAGGAGATAAGCGCATAGTATTCACAGGTTTTCGCACGTCCTCACACTTTTTCTGCTCAATGCAGACACAACATCAAATAGATTCCGATTAAACGGCAAAATTGTACCGCACCCTGAGTATCGTTACTCATTCCGGGTAGGACTGATTTTAAACTGGTCGATGCAGAAGCATCATACAGTTTGGTTGAGTACCCGTTGCATGACTTGCCGATACGCATCTTCAACGTTGCCAAGGTCGCGGCGGAATCGATCTTTGTCCAGGACTCGTCGATCGGGGTCAGTTTCTGCCTGATTCCAGAGCCGACAAGTATCCGGGCTGATTTCATCAGCAAGTAGAAGTTGACCTTGAGCATCGGTGCCAAACTCTAATTTGAAGTCAACGAGCGTAATCCCACATTGCTCAAAAAAGGCTTGTAGCACCGTGTTAATTTGCGTTGCCATGCTCTTAAGCTGATCGACTTTGGCGGCTGATGCTGGATCAACCACTTGTAAGCGATCGAGCGTGAGCAGTGGATCACCCAGCGCATCGTCTTTGAGATAAAACTCGACAAGCGGCGGATTGAGTGGGGTGCCAAGTTCCAGTCCGGTTTGTTGACAGAGACTCCCGGCAGCAATGTTCCTGACCACGACTTCTAATGGAATGATGGTGACGGCGCGAACGAGCATTTCGTTCCCGGAGGTGCGATCGATAAAATGCGTCGGGATGCCGTTTTTCTCCATCAGTTTGAAGAGGTGCGATGCGATCGCGCAGTTGATTTCGCCTTTGCCCTGAATGCTGCCGCGCTTTTGAGCATTGAATGCCGTTGCATCGTCCTTAAAATAGGTCAGCAGCACGTTTGGATCGTCGGTGCTATAGAGAATTTTGGCTTTGCCTTCGTAGAGTTTTTGACCAACAGTCATGGTGGATGGGCTGAATTTTAAGCTTCATCATTCTACCGCCCTCGTAGCAGGGTAATTAATTCAAGCGCTCAAACTCCAGTAGCTCCCAAATCGTTCTACTCGTTGCCTCACTGCAATGTAAATTTCTCATACAACCTCTCCGGCGAAGGATGAGAAACAGTATCATAAGCTACAAAATTATGTTGCGTCTGAGATTCGGCGCACTTTTCGCCTCAGAGAGCTGGATTATGTCACTTGAATCAGAATTTGCTGCGATTAGCAGTTCTATCGCCACATGGGAAAATTTTCATGGATCGATTCCCTGTGCTCCCCGCTTCACGCCGTCGATGTGGGTGCAATTGCTCAAGCCACCGACCGCTTACAGTTTTGATCAAGCCTGGCTGCTGTGCCAATGTGCAGAAGATCAGTGGCTTGCCTGGGTGCCAGACTATGGTGAAGTGTGGCTGACAACCGACGAGTTTTGCAGCCTGACAGAGGATTAGCGGCGCTGCTCCACCTTGGGAAATATAGACAGGATTGTAACTTTAGTCTCTAGCGGAACAAAGTAGGTTTGGTTTCGCTTCTGATTACTGAAGTTCGTAATATTCTCGTCCTACAATTAATTGTCAACGTCAGTCTGAGCAGCGTTAATTTGAGTCGATGCTCGTTGGACTGATGGGGTTTTGTATTTCCCAAGGATTCCTGAAAATGTTTAAGCGTCGGTTTGTTAGCCTGCTCGTATTTGCGATCGCTCTATTTTGGACAGTTGCCTGCTCCACTCAAGAACCTCAACCCTTAGCGGTTTCCACCAATCCTTGGTCTGGCTATTCCGGGCATCATGTTGCGCTTAAACAGCAGTTTTATCGGGAAGCAGGACTGCAAATTCAAGACTTGCTGTTTCAGTCCAATACCGAGCAAATCGATGCGTTTTTGGCAGGTAAAACCGATTTGGCTTGGATGACCGCAGGCGATGTGATCCAGATGATTGAAAAATCGCCGGATTTAAGAATTATCTTTCTTTGCGACTACTCAAACGGCGCAGATGGCATCCTGGGACGGGGCATCAAAACAGCAGCCGATCTAAAAGGCAAAACGTTGGCGCGTGAAGATGTGCTGTTTGAGAAAGTGTTTCTCCGGGCATTTCTTGAGAGAAACGGACTAACCGAGAAGGATATTAAAATCAAAGATATACCTGCTCCGGCGGCTGCAACTGCATTTAGCACCCAACAAGTCGATGCCGCCGTAACTTATGAACCCTTTCTAACCAAAGCAGTCAAAGAAGGCGGCGGAGAAATTATCTTTAGCTCCAAAGGCACTAATTTGATTGCTGATGTCCTGGTGACGCACAAAGATTTGATTGCAAACCGTAGAGAAGATTTGATCAAATTTCTCAAAGCCGCCGACAAAGGGATCAAGCTGCTGAAAGCGAGAAATGAAGAAGCAATTTTTGTCGCCTCTAACCGGTTGGGCATTCAACCTGAAGAACTGCGAGAACAACTGAAGGGAATTACACTATTTGATATTGAGGGCAACAAGGCGATCGCGTTCAATCTGAGTCACCCAAACAATGCAATTAAGAGCTTTGAACTTGTAGCGAAAGCGGCTTATGACTTCAAAGTGGTGCCACAGCCCCTTGATGTTCAGTCACTGTACGATGACTCTCTTGTGAAAGCGCTTTAGAAATTGTTAGATCTTCAGGTGCTTCTCTTACTGCTTCAGCAACATCAGTAGACAAGCTCAATTCAATATAAAACTGCTAGATCCGCCCTCACCCCAACCCTCTTCTGCGGGAGAGGGAGCCAGAAGTCCAGTTCCCCTTCTTCCTTGAGAAGAAGGGGCGAGGGGATGAGGGGCTTCAGTCTACTGAGAAGAGGGATACCAGAGTGATTCGATCGCACTTGCCACGTCTAAAGCAGATTTCCGCAGATTCACAGCTGAATTTAGTAAAACTGTGACGTGTCCTAGCTTACGACCAGGGCGGGATTCTGACTTGCCATACCAATGAATAAACGAGTTGGGCAGTTGCGCGATCGCCGCTCTTTTGTCTAAATAATCACTTTCTGCCCGCTCAAATCCCAGCAAATTCACCATCACTGCTCCAGGACAAATCAGCGCTGCGTTCCCCAAAGGTAAACCACTGACAGCACGAAGCTGCTGTTCAAACTGTGAGGTTTCACAAGCCTCGATTGTATAGTGTCCCGAATTGTGAGTTCGCGGTGCAATTTCATTCACCAAAACGCGATCGTCTTTGGTTAAAAAGAGTTCAATTCCGTAGATTCCGACCACTTCTAGCTGATCGAGCAAGGTATGAGCGATCGCCGAAATCTCCTTTGCAACGGATTCCGAAATTTCAGCCGGAGCAATCACGCGACGACAGACTTGGTTCTCTTGCTGAGTCTCGACAACTGGATAAACAACAATCTCGCCCGTGATCGATCGCGCTGCCATCACTGCCAACTCACGCTCAAACGGAACGAACTCTTCTAGCACGATCGGCACCGCATCGAGTTTTGTCATTGCCAGATCCCAAGCCGCTTGATCTCGAATAATCCAGGTTCCCTGACCGTCATATCCTAAGCGGCGAGTCTTCACAACGATGGGAAATGAAACAGGTTGCTCTCCAGGTTGCCAGAACTTTGGAGTGGGTAAACCATTCGCTTTGAGAAAACAGCGCTGATCATACTTATCTAAAAGCGACTTTAAAGCAGACAGGCTAGGACGAAAGCAAGCCGATCGGATCTGAGACAGAGCAGCGAGATCTACGAATTCGTTTTCAAACGTGATCACATCCACCCGATCGCTTAACTTTGTCGTCGCGGCTGCATCGTTGACGAGCGCAAAGAGGGTATCTTGGGCGATCGCCACTGCCGGATCATCTGAGCTTGGGGTTTGAATCACCAATTCTAGGTTCAATTTTTTAGCGGCATCTGCCATCATCCAGGCTAACTGTCCGCCGCCAATTACTCCAATTCGCATACTCGCCTCCTAAGATGGACAGCCGAGCGATTCCCGCGTGTCTGCTCCAGTTTTAGAATTCGTCCCCTGCGCCACTTTGCACAACTCGCGAATCTGAGCGCGATCGAGAATCGCTCCGGTAAAATCTGCCCCCGTGATATTAACATCGAGAAATGCACTCCGTAGCAGCATCGCATCGGTCAGATTCGCATCGCTCAAATCGACGCGCACCATCGGCACTTGATCAACCATCGCCTGCTGCAAATTCGCGCCGTGTAAATTCGTTTCCGTCATATTCGAGGCACTCATTGCTGCACCAGCCAGATCAGCACTCGAAAAATTTGCATCGGTCAAGTTGGCGTTGGTAAATTCGGCAAATCGCAGCGTCTGTCCGGAAAAATCTTGTCCCCTGACATCGGCATTACTGTAGGACAACGGCGGGCGATACTGCTGATCGTAGCGTTTCCCCTGAATGGGATCAGCGATCGCGCTCATCATCCAAACGCTACAGATCAAAATCGTGAGTAGACCGATCGCAAATCGCTGCATCCTCATGTCCTACCGCCAAATCAACACTTTTCAGCTTACCTGGAATTTCCGCGATCGCAAGGGTTACAGCTTTACCGATCGCTTGCTTGGGCACTCGCAAAAACCCCGATCCGGCGGCGCACAGCGCTGCCGCTTCTGCGACACTCCGTGTTCCAATTCGGTCGATCGAGGGATTTGGCACCGGAATCGCCTGAAGCTGCTCGGCTGAAAAAAAAGACAGCGAGAAATTGTAGTCTTGGCAATATTCTAAAAGTCCGGCTTCATCGAATTTGCGCTCGACCGTAGCAATTCCGATAATTTCACACTCGGATAGCTGATACTGCTTTAGAACTAGGGCGATTGCGTCGGCGATCGTTGCTTTTGAAACTCCACGCCGACAGCCGATTCCAATCCAGAGCATCAGTAAAACCCACAAAGACAAAATGAAATTTTCACGAAACCATGATAGAACTTAAAAGTTCGTACAGAGCTACCAGGCTCTATTTTGCATTTCATCTCTCTTAATGCAGAATAAGACGGATCAGGGTGCGATAGATACAGGATTACGACTTGTCACTAACCTATCGAGGCACCAGCAATGCAAGTTTCTAAACGCTCAGTTTTTCCTTTGCTTCTGACCTTAACGGCTGCGGCATTGACCACCGGATGCGACGATGCTTCCGATGCAGTTCGCGCTTCTACCCCACAACTGAAGACCGATCTGGCGCTAGGCGATCCGGCATATTACGTAAACTTGGGTCACGAACTTCAGCAAAGCCGCAAGTACGACGAGGCGATCGCCGTCTATCGTAAAGCAATCGTCCTTGATATGGAAAACGCTGATGCCTATAACGGCTTAGGTGAAGTGTTAACGACTCAGCGCCGTACCGAAGAAGCACTCGCTGCCTACCGCCGCTCGATCGACATCAATCCCAAAAATGCTGCCGCTTATAGCGGGTTGGGAAATGCCCTCGCCGATCGCAAACGACTCGAAGAAGCGATCGCTGCCTACCGTCGCTCCATTGATGCCAACCCGCAGCAGATGAATGCTTATACGGGACTCGGTAATGTCTTGACGCAACAAAAGAAAATTTCGGAAGCGATCGCGTCCTATCAACAAGCCCTAAATGCCCCAGAGAAAACGGAAACAGCGCAAGCGATCGCATTTGTCGGCTTGGGTCGGGCACTACAAACGCAAGGCAGAGTTGACGAAGCCCTCAACCTGTTCTATAAAGCAACAGAAATTGCGCCAGAGTACACGTGGGCGCACGTTTTTCTGGGTCATACGCTGGCGAACCAAGAGCAATTCGATCAGGCGACCGCCGCTTACCAAGCAGTCTTGAGACAGCCGAACGAACGCAAAAGCAACCTCGGCAGCAGTCACGCGATCGCGCACAACGGGCTAGGCGCAGTGCTGCAACGGCAAGGGAAAATGAAAGACGCGATCGCTCAGTTTGAGAAAGCAGTAGAAACGGATTTGAATTACGAGGCTGCACACGCCAATCTGCAACGAGCAAAGCAGCTATCCGCTCAGATCCCGTCGCTGACCGTGAAAAATTCGATCTAAGATTTTTCCGAAGCGCGAGTGGGTTCGTTCCACCCGTCAAACACCTCTTTCGTGCTGACCACAAAAAACTCGATTAGCAGATGACTCAGCGAGATCGAATCGCCATCTAGGAGCGATCGCCGCTCTAATGCAGGCAAGCGTTGATGGTTGAGAAAGGTGCCGTTGCTGCTTCCCACATCCATTAGATAGAATCCTTCATCCACACTGTGACCGATGACCGCATGACAGCGTGAAACCGAAGGATCTGGAACCACAATCGCGCACTTGCGGCTCCGACCAATCACCCAAGTAGAAGCAATCGCACTGGGTTGAGAGTGATTTGGATTCGACAGATTTGTGGCGAGAAAAGCAGTTCGTCCGGTCGTGACTGCCTGAATGTAATAGGACGTAGCGCAACGCTTTGGAGCATCAAGAATAGGCTCAACCAGGGTCGAAATTTTATCGATGTCATGTCCGCAATCGACTAGAAGCGATCGCGAAATCGCCGGATAAGTTTGCAAGAACTGGAGCGCACGATCGCCACTATTGTTTGGTTGCGGCAAATTTAACATAGCTGGTGTCCGAGCGTTAAGCGTTGAATAAGGTAAAACATTCTGTTGGACGACGACCCGGTTTTGAATTTAGCGACAACCCACGAAGCTGCAAGATTCCTTAAATATCGACATGAACATCTATAGAACAGAAGTTATAAAAATAATAAATCGCCTGCTTGCGAAAGGTGGGCTAGGTAGAATAAATCCTACCTTTTGATAGGGTGCAAGCATTTGAGGCAGTTTTTCTTACAAGCTTCATACGGAAGCGATTACGGAGAACGTTGTTTAAATTTTTATCAAGTCTAAGTAATCTAGCCACCAGAGTATAACGCTTCTATGAACGCGCTTTACTAAAATTCCAGTGACAAAGTAAATTCAGCGCTCTGTTGATGAGCACGGCTCAAATCGCTGCGGAAATGACTGATTAAGCTAAAACAAACCATACTTCCTGAGATCTTCATGTTCTATTGGTTACATCGAACGCGACGTGTAGTGCGAGCATGGCATACTTGGCTTGGGGGAGCGATCGCGCTCTGTTTGATTGCGACTCATGCGCTAGTTGCAGCGGATTTGCTGTATGCCGATGTGCAGGCGCTGGTGAAGATAGGGGCGCGGGCGGCAGGATCTTCTAGGGCAGAGCAGGCAAGCGAGTATTTGATTACTGAATATCGCAAGGCGGGGTATCAGGTTGAAATCCAGACCTTTACCTATCCGAAGTTTGCAGATGCGGGGTCGAGTTTGATCGCCGATGGCAAAACGATCGGAGCTTGGGCACTGGTTCGCTCTGTTGCGGGGAATGTGACAGGTCAGTTAGTCGCTGTGCCGAATTTTGGGCGAGCTGAAGACTTTAAAGCGGTGAATGTACGAAATCGAATTGCGATCGTTCAGCGCGGCGGCAATCTTCAGTTTGCGGAAAAAATCGAGAACGCAGCAGCGGCAGGGGCGCTCGGGATTTTGATTGTGAATAATCAGCCTGGAAATACTCGCGGAATGTTGCTCAAGGCTTCTGCAATCCCCGCAGCATCGCTTTCTCAGGAAGTAGGAACCTCTCTGCTGCAACAAGCTCAAGGTACAAGCATTTTTGCAACCTTGAGGGTTAAAGCACAGCCCAACGCGCTCGGGCGAAATGTGATTGCCCATTTGCCGGATATCAAACAGCCTCAGTTAATCATCGGCGGACATTACGATTCGGTCGAATACTCTCCGGGCGCGAATGATAACGCATCGGGAACCGCAGTTGTTTTAGAGTTGGCGCGATCGCTCTCAAAATCGCCACAAGCTCGTCAGATTTGGTTTGTGTCGTTTGATGGAGAGGAAGATGGGCTAAAAGGATCGGAGGCGTTTGTCGATCGAGCAACTTCGCAGTTTCTGGCTAGACTCAAAGCAATGCTGAATTTTGATATGGTCGGGATTAACGATCGATTGTTGCTGGAAGGTTCGGGTGCAATGAGCGCGATCACATCCTCAATCAATGGGACTGTCAGTTCCAATCAGCTTGGCGGGAGTGATCATCTGTCTTTTAAAGCGAAAAATGTACCCACTTTGTTTTTCTTCCGGGGTAAAGACCCAAACTATCATTCACCAGGAGATACCCTTGTTGAGCCTCGTTTGCTGAGAGAAACCCAAGCAACAGCACTAAAGATCATCTCCACTATTCTCAATCAAGCATCACCAAGATAAAGCGATTCTAAATCAGTTGTGAAGTGGGGCGTGGGGTATCATTCCCTTTCCCGCCCCGTACTCCCTACTTCTTTTAGCGTTTACAACTCAAGCAGGATCGCTATCGATCTCATTCGCACACTAATCAGCAAAAGTTAGCAGAATCACTGAATTACTGGGCACAACAATGCCATTTTTGAGGTTTGACCAGTTGACTGTTTTCTGGCTGTATCCAGAAGCTGACATTGTGTGAGTAGCGACGGATGATTGACGAGGACTCCATCCGGTGAAGCTCGATTGCACCTGTTGTGAATTATTAGATTGATTGATAATCAGAAAGGATTTGTAACCTTGAGCGGTGTTACTCACAGCAAAAGTTGTAATTGCATTTTCGTTGCTCGTTGTGGTCGAGATTCGATCGCCAATCATATAGCGATTTAACAACTGCAAAAATTCCCCACCGGGGCGCAGATTTCCCTGGTCGTCCATCTTGCCATAAATGCCATCTTTTTCATTCCAGGCAAGCGTCCCAGCCGCGCCATTTGTGAGCGCTTGAGCAATACTTAACGCATCAAATACTACCCCTTTGTAGTTAGCCATGCGTGGATCGCGGCTTTCCCACGTCCAGCTAATGTTATATTCACCCAACATGGCCGGAATCGTTCGGTTTGGACTTGCAGCTTTTAACGCTGCAACAATGGTTTTAGTGTAGCCACCGATAAATCGAGTTGCATTAAAGATGTCCTGGTCTGCGGTAGAAGCATTACCACTGGCGTAATAGTGATAGGTAAAAAAGTCTAGATGATCGATCGTTCCCTTGATGAATGGAACATAGAACGGCTGAAGATCTGGACGCGCGACCGCAGGCCCGCCAATTTTGATCGTCGGATCAGCTTGCTTCATTGCAACCGCCGCTTTGTTATAAATCGTGATCAGTTCATTTAAACGATCGGGCTTGCTCGAATCTTTCAATCCACCCCAGCCACTATTGTCCCGGAACTGCACAAAGTAGTCATTGTCTTTTTCATTCGTCACTTCCCAATACTTCACCTTGAGCCGAGCATCCTGGTTGACGATCTTGACTAAATCGGCACAGAGCCGAGCAAAATTATCAAACTGATTGCGATC
Source organism: Cyanobacteria bacterium FACHB-DQ100 (assembly GCA_014695195.1). Classification (NCBI taxonomy): domain Bacteria; kingdom Bacillati; phylum Cyanobacteriota; species Cyanobacteria bacterium FACHB-DQ100. Next base: position 48,933 of record JACJNW010000016.1, read on the forward strand.
GAGGAAGCCATCGCGATCGGCATCCATCCAATCGGGCCAAGTCGGAATGTTGATCATGCGCTCCGGTTGATTCTGCCCAAACGCCGCGAATGAAGCAGACAGCGCCGATTTCGCTTTGTTGGCATCCCAAGTTTGACGAGCCGTATCAATGAGACCATCTGAAGTGCTGGAATCCTGCATCGTACTGCCATTGTGAAACCGAATCATACCCGGACTCATGGTTGCCATGTTGCTTTTGTAAGCTGCGCTATCAAACGTTCCCGTCCGGAAGCCTTGATAAGCATTCACGCCATAACCGAAGGCTGTATTTCCTCCCTTGCCGCTATTCCAATCGACGGTAGTCGTGATGCTGTCTTTGCTCATGGCGCTAATAGATGCTGTGGAATCTAAGACAATAGGTTGATTGTCTGAGCCAGCTTGAGGTTGAATGATCGGAGCGACAATAGTATCAAGAGTGACCGGAATCATTGGACTAGTTTGATCGGGTGCAGAAGATATCAGAGCGGGGGCAGCGATCGCATCAAGCTGGCTCTGTGGAATCACTTCTTTAGCCTGACTTGGGCTTGACCACAACAGCTCAATCACAGCATCTCCGCCGTTTTCATAGTATTCTAGCTTGATGTCGTGGGGTTGCCCAGCAGCAAGGGCAATGCTTCCCTGATCCTCAGTTACAGAGTGATCTGTCCAATGATCAATCACAATCTTTCCGTCCACCCACAGTCTCACACCATCGTCAGAGCGCGTATAGAACGTATAGTTTTCAGAATGCTTTGACCAAATTTGTCCCGTCCATCGCACTGAAAAATCGTCCGATTGCAGCGAAGCATCGGGTGCGTCTCTTTTCCAGTCAAAATTCACAGTTGCATCTGTGCGGGTGTGCTTGAGATTGCTGAAGCCTTTTCCCTGGTAATACTGTGCCTGTAGACCATTGCCAGCACTGCTGCGGGTAAGCGGTGAAGTGCTGGTCAGATTGTTTTCAAGCGCGATCGCTCCCGATTGGGGGATAGATTCGATCGCGCTAAGGCTACGGCTTTCTGATGAAAAGCCGGGATCTAAAATTGTCATTGTTTCTTTCCAGGTAGTAATTGCGAGACTAGATTGAACAAGCCAGAACTAAACAAGTCAAACTCGCTCACTTGATACTTTTGCAGCATCAAGTAATGTAAACAGATCGATTTGCGAAAAACTTAGAGTGCAACGAACTAGAGCAAAACCCCTAGGACGAGCAAGCTTGATTCAAGATTTACAAACGCTTCACCAGCTCCCTAATTTTCTTTCATGGCGAACATAAATGTGTTCGTGTAAATTACAACAAGGTTGAGTAATCGTGGTAGATGCTGGAACTGAGTATCAGCAATGAATCTGCCGACTGAACTGAAAACTCAGTAGTTTAGTCTTGGACATTCTATACCAACTCGGAAAAACCAACTGCAAAAGTTTGCTTTGTCCATATGTTGTCAGCAGGGAAATTGCAACACTTGAGCCGGATCGCTTTGCTTGTAATATACCCTCGCTATCTCGCGATAGCTATACCGATCGATATTGACACATCTCGTAACATCTATCTTATTGAAGATGTTGAGCAATAATTCTTTATCTAACATTATCTCCGAAGTTGTTATTTCTTTAACGATAGATATAACCCATGGCAGTAAGCTTCTGGATCATGGGATACACTTAACCGGACAATGCAATAAAGACCTCATGGCTTTTCATTTTCATTAAAAAATTTATGTTGAAAACATTGGAGCCAATTCGAGGACTGCTGCCATTTTTGGAGCTCTATCCTTGGGCAATTCCTACGATCGTGGTGCTGGGAATTTTGTCATCACTGTCTGAAGGGCTGGGGATTAGCTTGTTTATCCCCTTGTTTCAAAGTCTTCAGCAGCCGGATTCTCAAGGCACCAGCAATTCTTTTCTGCGCTTCCTGACCCAGATTTTGGGAGATGTTTCGCCGAATCAGCGCTTTTTTCTAATTGCTTTATTTATCTTTGGCTGCATTTTGATCAAGTCTTGCCTGACTTATGGCAATGCAATTCTGTTTTCTTGGCTTGACTCCCGCATTGGTCATCAGCTGCGATCGAAGATCCATCAGCAGTTGATGAGGGTGAGCTATAGCTTTATTGAAAGCAGCGAGTCGGGTAGGTTCATGAATACTTTAGGCACAGAGACCTGGCAAACCAGCCAAGCGCTGAAAGTGTTTGTGAACTTAATTATTGATACTTGCACTGTTTTGGTGTTTGTTGGTTTTTTGCTGTTGATTTCCTGGCAATTGACTTTGATTGTCAGTGCTGCGATCGGGCTAATTTCACTCAGTATTCAAACGATTACCCGTCGCGTGAAGCCTTACAGCTATGAGGCTGTAGAAGCCAACAAACGCCTTGCTGGGCGAATGTGGGAAAGCTTAGGCGGAATGCGGGTGATTCGGTCATTTGGACGCGAAAGCTATGAGCAAGCTCGATTTGATGCCGCCTCAGGGCAAGTCCGCGACATGTTTTTCAAATTAGCAGTGCTGAGTGGTATTGTCCCCCCCCTGTCGGAACTGCTATCCGCGACTCTCGTATTGTTTATTTTGGTCGTTGCGGTCAATCAAGCCCAAGCGACTTTGCCAACCTTGCTGACCTTTGTGTTTATCCTCTATCGACTACAACCGAAGGTCAAACAAATTGATAGCGCTTGCGTGTCTTTGCTTAGCCTGACTAGCTCGATCGCTGAAGTGAGTACTTTGCTCGATCGCTCTGATAAGCCTTATCTCCAGTCAGGAGCACTGCCGTTTCCAGGTTTGCAGCAGTCGATCGCGTTTCGCAATGTTGGATTTCGCTACCCTGCGCAGCCAAAGCCTGCGGTAGAGGACATTTCAATTTGGATTCCACCGGGTAAGACGACGGCACTCGTTGGCCCCTCTGGAGCAGGAAAATCGACGCTGCTCCATCTGCTCTGCCGCTTCTGCGATCCGAGCGAAGGAGAAATCTATGTTAACGGCACTCCTCTGCGGAAATTCAATCTCAATGCTTGGCGCGATCGCTTAGCGATTGTCAGCCAGGATGTGTTTATGTTCAGCACCACTATTCGCGAAAACATTGCTTACGGACGGCTCGATGCTACAGATGATGAAATTATTGCCGCAGCCCAATTGGCAAATGCTCATGACTTTATTTTGCAACTGCCCTACGGCTATGAAACTGAAATGGGCGATCGCGGTATGCGGTTATCAGGTGGACAACGTCAGCGTATTGCTCTGGCACGGGCGATCGTTCGCGATCCTGACATCCTGATTCTAGATGAAGCCACTAATGCCCTAGATAGCATTTCCGAAGACTTAATCCAGCAGGCGCTGGCAACACTCAGCCAAAACCGTACCGTGATCGTGATAGCACATCGACTCTCGACGATCGAGCAAGCCGATCAAATCATTGTGATGGATCACGGACGAGTGGTGGAGCAAGGAGACCTTCAGCATCTCCTTCAACTGAACGGACTATTCACCAAGATGTACCAGTTGCAATACCGCAGTGCCTAAGACCAATTTTGGATTGAAAAAGCCTTGAGTTACGAGGTTTAAGGTGTTCATCTATCGCTGAATTTTAGAGATTTAGTATAAGTTCAACCCAGAGGAAATCCGAAGTGCCTTACTTATTGCATGAAATTGAAATTACCCAACCTCTACCCACCTTAACGCTATCGGAGGCACAGACGGGCATTGGTTTAATCGTTCGTCGCCGCGATCGTGCCATTGGTTTTTTAATGCAGTCGCTTGCCCCAAATAGTGTGATTCTGCCAGACACGATCGCCGAGTGGATTGCGGCAGAAGTGGGTGAGAAGATTCTGCAAGAGAGCATTGGGGATGAGTTGTCTCTAGATACGAAGCCAGAAACCCTGCCTACGCTCACCGTTGTCATTTGCACTAAAGATCGCCCAGAAGATTTAGCACGGTGCTTGCAGCATTTACTGGCCCTACAGGGTGATCCCGCCGCTTTTGAACTGCTTGTGGTAGACAACGCGCCTTCAGATCAGCGAACTGAAACGCTGGTCGCATCGCTGCCTACAGTGCACTACGTGCAAGAGCCTAAACCGGGTCTTGACTTTGCCCGCAATCGCGCTTTACAGACGGTTCAGACCGAGATGCTGGCGTTTATTGATGATGATGTTGCGGTTGATCGCGGCTGGCTTGCAGGCCTCCGGAGCGCGATCGCACAGTACCCAGAGGCTGCGGCGTTTACAGGCCTGGTGCTACCCTATGAACTAGCAACCGATGCCCAGGTCTTGTTTGAGCAAGCGGGCGGCTTTCGGCGCGGATTTGACAGAATTTACTATGGACAATCGGAGCCAGATAATCCCTTTTATCCCTGCGGGTCGGGAATTTTTGGAGCAGGCTGCAATATGGCATTTCGCCGCGATGCCTTGCTACAACTGGGTGGATTTGATGATGCGTTAGATACGGGGGCACCGCTTCCAGGAGGGGGCGATTTAGATATCTTTTATCGCGTGGTCAGAGCGGGCTATCCGTTAGTGTATGAGCCGCGCTATCTTGTATTTCATCGCCATCGTCGCGAATATGAAAAGCTACGGCGACAGTATTGGAGTTGGGGATTAGGATTTATGGCGTTTGTGGTGAAGTCCTGCCAAACCGATCCAGCACTGCGCCCAAGATTTTATAGCCTGATTCGCTGGTGGTTCAAAGACCAATTCAGGCAACTTCGTAAGAGCTTTAGTCACGATCGCCGGGTTTTACCGCCTGCAATGGTGGTAGCTCAGTTATGGGGTGGCATTGAGGGGCTGATGGGTGGATATGGTCGATCTCGCAATCGCATTCAACAAATTCGGAGGCAATTTTCGTGAACTCTATGGTTCCCTGTCAAATTCTACACTTAGATCTGAGCGCAGGCTTTCCAGCAGTGCACTTAGAGCCGGGCTATCAAGGGTTATATGTTGTGTTTTGGTGGCGCAACATTCCGCTTGGTCATCGAAAGATTCCAGAGTCACTGTTGCCTCTGTCAGAAGCACAACTCACCGATCTTGCTCTGCAAACGATTACCCCAACGATCGGGAGTTATTTGCTCGATCATGGCTTCAATCCCCCCTTACCAAAAGGTTGCAGAAATGTAATTCCAGCTCCGCCACCTGATTTTGCTACGCTGCAATCGCTCGATCGCCCGTTAGCCTTGCTCGATCAGATTGCAACAGATCGACGAGTGCCAGATGAAACCATTTCGGTCGTGATTTGCACCCGCGATCGACCTGAACAACTTGAACAATGTCTACGATCGCTGCAAAGCCTCACTGTTGCGCCAACCGAAATTTTAGTCGTAGACAGCGCTCCTCGTTCAGATGCCACACGCAAGCTGATGGCGCAGTTTCCCCAAGTTCGATATGTATTAGAGTCGCAACCGGGCTTAAGTCGAGCGCGAAATACTGGCATTGCTCACAGTTGTGGTGATTTGATTGCGTTTACCGATGATGACGTTGTCGTACATCCCGATTGGATCTGGCGACTCATGCAAGGCTTTCACAATCCGAACGTGATGGTCGTGCTGGGGTTGGCGATCGCCGCAGAGCTTGAAACTGAGTCGCAATGGATTTTTGAATCACGTCATAGCTTTAATCGGGGCTATCGCACTCGCGTGTTTGATGCTCAGTTTTTCGAGGGCATGAGATATTGCGGCGCTCCGGTTTGGGAGCTTGGAGCTGGGGCAAATATGGCAATCCGACGCAAAGCGATCGAGCAAGTCGGTGAGTTTGATCCGCGACTCGGCGCTGGAGCCTCTGGGTGTAGCGAAGATTCGGAGTTTTGGTATCGGGTTTTAGCCGCAGGCTGGCTATGTTTATATCATCCGACTGCTGTGGTTTACCATTACCATCGGCAAGACATGGAGAGCTTGCAGCAACAGATGTATGCCTATATGCGCGGAAATAGTGCTGCATTACTGGTTCAGTTTGAGAAGTATCGACATTGGGGAAATCTGCGGCGTTTGCTGGCTACATTCAAGGAGCGCACGCTGAGCTTGCTCAAAGGACTGTTTAAGAACCCCACCGCAGAGCAAAGAGCAGAGCGAAGAACAGTGGAGATTGAGCTTTTGGGCTATCTGGCTGGGGTTGGGTTTTATCTGCGAAACTCTGCACGAAACTCTGCAATTGCGCTCAGCGATGGCAAATCCCAAGCTGAACGTTCCCTACATCGCTATTCTTGATAATTCGCAGTCGCTTATGCAGACCTATTTACGCTTTATCAAGATATTCGGGCACCTGATCGATGTGCAATGGTATGCCGCAGAAATAAGTAGCGATCCGAAGAATTGGTCACTGAGATCAGTGTTGTCTGCCTTACCTGCTCTAACCCTGAGTATCCTGCAAAGAAGGCTACCTCACACAACTCAGTAATCTGCTGCGTTTCCTAGTCGCATTCGGTAGATTCATACTTTTTGAGTAACTTTACTGCCCCAATTTTCCTATGTCTTCTATGAAAACAATGCACAAAGTACCATTACCGCAGTTCTTGTCCCGTAATCCCTTTCCGCATCCGTTGACTCAAGGCTTTTTTTACCGTGAGAAGATGCGGGCAATTTATCACATTGCACCGGATCGATCGCTCCAGTCCATTCTTGAAGTGGGCGGTGGCTCTAGCGGTCTCACTGCGATGCTTTACCCGAATGCTCAGATTACCAATCTTGATCTGGACCCTGAGCATGAACACTCGTCCTGTAATCAACAAGCGCGGGTGCGGTTTGTCTGTGGTGATGCAACTGCACTGCCGTTTGCAGACCATAGCTTTGATGCAGTGACAATGTTTGATGTGCTAGAACATATCCCCGACCACAAAACTGCCATCCTAGAAGCACAGCGTGTTCTCAAGCCAGGTGGATTTTTGCTAATTAGCACTCCAAATGAAAACTGGCGATTTCCTTACTACCGCTTCATGAAACCCATCTGCCCGGAAGACAAAGAAGTGATGGCAGATTGGGGGCATGTGCGGCGCGGCTACACGATCGAGCAGCTACAAGACTTAATCGCACTTCCTTGTCAAAAGACTGCGACGTTTATTAATCCTCTCACGATCGTCGGGCATGATATTGCTTTTTCACGCTTATCACGCTACACCCGTCAGGCACTCTGTACGCTGCTTAGTCCATTAATGTGGATAGGCCATTGGCTGCATCGACCTGAATCCAAGGGAACAGAAACAGCTTCGATGTGGCAAAAAATCTAAGGAGCAGCACATGACAGCAAGCTCTCCAACTCAAAATTCTCCAACTCAAAACTCCCTAACTCAACCAACGATCGCACTGTTGCCTTGGGGAGATCTGATTGAAGACTTTCTCAACAGCATTGGGGTTTCTTTGGATTCATTTTGTACGCAAATGACGGGAGGTTGGCTGTTTGGCTATGTTGAAGCGCTTAAACGAGTGGGTGTGCGAACCGTGGTTTTTTGCATCTCAAACCAGGTCACACAGCCAGAACGACGAATTCACCAGCCGACCGGAGCAACGCTTTGCTTCTTGCCTGCCTCAAAGCTCCACAGTGTCGCACGTCGTCCCATGCGTCATCCTTATGGCTGGACGATCGAGGAAACTTTCGGCAAGCAACCTCGGTCGCGTCGTCCAGCATTAAAACTGCTGAAAGATATTGCGCCGTATCTGGCAACGCCTCTTTTGTCTTTAGCAGAGGAGTTAAGGCGTGAACAGTGTCAAGCGATTCTTTGCCAGGAATACGAATATGCTCGATTTGATCTAAGTGTGCTGCTGGGACAATGGTTGCGGTTGCCTGTATTTGCAACCTTTCAGGGTGGTGATTTTCAGTTGAGCCGCTTAGAACGGTTTGTCCGTCCGTCTTCTCTTCATCACTCTGCTGGACTGATTGTGGCAACTCAAACGGAAATTCAAAGGTTGCAGCAACGCTACCGCATGCCAGGGGCAAAAATTGCACAAATTTTCAATCCAATGGACGTGCAGGAGTGGCGATCCAGCGATCGCCACTCCTGCCGCGCTGCGCTCGGTCTCCCCATCGAAGCGGATGTCGTCATCAGTCACGGGCGGATTGATTTGCACCGCAAAGGATTAGACATTTTGATCGCAGCTTGGGAGCAGTTATGTCAGAAATACCCGCACCGGGATTTGCGGCTTGTGCTAGTGGGCACGGGGAGCGATGCACAAGCATTAAGTGACTTAATCGCCGCGAAGCAACTGCGCGGAGTTTTGTGGATCAACGAATACGTGCGCGATCGCGGCTTAATTCAGCAGTATCTTTCGGCGGCGGATCTTTACACACTGGCATCGCGTCACGAAGGGTTTCCAGTTGCACCGATCGAGGCAATGGCATTAGGCTTGCCGATTGTTGCCACCGATGCACCCGGCATTCCGGACATTCTCATCGAGCAGGAAAACTCTGGTGGGCTGATCGTGCCGCGTGAAGATGCCTCTGCACTGATGCAGGGCCTTGATCGTGTCTTAAACGAGCCAGAGTTGAGGACTCAACTAGGAGCGCGATCGCGTCAGCGAGCAGAACAAGCCTTCTCACTCGAAGCGATCGGTCAACAATTGAAACAAGTTCTGTTTCCGCACCGATTGCTTGATCAAACGGATGAGAGTTACGAAGGCTCAAGAAGGTTAGGAGAATAGTCTGGCATCAAACAAAAGCTAGCTTGCGTCGTCGTGTCGCCTTGTAGTGGTGCACAAAATGTAGTGATACACAAAATTCCAAATGGCTGAAATGTGGTTGCCTAACTTTTTCGAGAACGACAAGCACTTTCTGACCAACCGGGACACCCGTTATAACTGTCAACCCACCGTCTTTACCGACACTGCGATGTCGTTTCCTGGGTAGCACTGCACCATAAGCGCTCCAATGGTCAGTGTAAATCACCGCGCATTGCCGGTATACAGGCGGCATCGAGTCCCACAACGCTTGAGCCGATACCGCACTCCGATCTCCCAACTGGGTCCCAACGATCTCTCGCGTTTGAGCATTGTCGTCGTGAGTGACTTCCACTCAAAACCTCTTTGATGCCACGCCCTATTCTATCCTGCCCTGAAGGGCACTACCTCATTGAGATGCTTGCGTAGGTCACGAATAACTTGCTAAGGACGAGTTCGATCGATACGCATAAGGGCTTCCCTGAGCTTCTACGCCATTGAGTACCAAGCCAAGTAATCTCGCTTGATGCTGCGTTAACTGCTCTAGACTATCATTCACGGCATTCCGGGCACTAAAACCTGGACGAACCACAAATAGCACGTAAGGCACGATCGCAGCCATCAGCGCAGTTTCGCTAGTTGAGCTAACAGGCGCACTATCGACTAAAACATAGTCATAATCGTTCTGTGCTTCTGCTGCTGCTAAGTAGCGCTCAAACCGTCCTCGCGTTACCAGATCGACAATCTTCCCTTGATGTGGCATTGTTGGCACAAAGTCCAGATTCGGCTGCAACGACACCACGTGACCACTCAGAGCACGATCGTTCTGGAAGTTGCCTAAAGCATTGTGCGGATATCCAAGTTGATGGCTTAACTCGGCTTTACGGAAATCTCCATCGACAAGCAATACTCTAAACCCTAAATCGGTTAAAGCATAAGCAAGCTGGAGAGTGATTGTTGTTTTTCCCTCATCCGCCATCCCACTGGTAATTAACAGACGCGGACTCCTGAGCGGTTGCAAACTCACGGCTGATGCCAAGCGCTGAAACTCAATCTCGCTTTCAGTGCCTAGATTCGGGTCGATCGACAATCGCTTGAACATCGGAATCCGAGCCACTAAAGCAAATTTCATCGACTGCAAATCTTTCGGGCTGAGCAGCGGGTTACGAGCCTCCAGAAGTAACAGCAGCGCTATACTACCGATGATTGAAGCCAGGATCGCATTGATCAACATGATCGACCTTTTCGGGCTAGTTGGCTTCGGATCAACTACAGGTGCATTTAATTCCTGAATATTGGGATAAGCATTAAAAGCATCTAGATTCGACTGCTGCACCTGAGCCACTAGCCCTTTGTACAACCCTTCCGTCGCATCTGCTTGTCGCTGCAATGCGGCTAACTTAGCTTGATTCGCAGGAAGCGCGGACAACGATCGTCGTCGTTGTGCGATCTGTCGCCGCAGTTGTTCAGCGCGTTGCTGTTGTCCATTCGCATCGCTTTCTGATAACACCAACTGCTGAATTAATTCAGCGCGTCCTTCTGCTCCGGTTGTGAAGTTGGTATTAGCGTTAATCCGTCCTGCTGCCTGCCCAACATACTGCTGGAGTTGAGACCGGAGACTATTGCGCTCAGCCAGTGCTCTTTGAACTTGAGGAGTACGATCGGTAAAGGTCGCTCTCAATCTACCTAGCGTCGTTTCTACTTCGGTAAGCTTACTGCGAATTTGCTTGTAATCTTCGTTTTGATCCAACCCCAACGCTTGAACTGCGGCAGCGGAAGATAAATTTAATCGGGCTGCTAGCGTATTAGCACGATATCGGTTTGCTCTTGCTTCGGCTTCGGCTTGAGCTTGTTCAGTCTCTAACGTATTGATGGCTGTAACCAGCCCTTTGGTTTGCTCTTCATCATTGACCAAACCCGTAGCCTGCTTAAATCGCGCTAACTCAGTCTGTGCTTTCAGCAGTCTTTGTCGGGCTTGTTCAAGCTGTCTTTGCGTCGTCGCATCACGTGCAGTGCTGTTTGCCTGCCGCAGTTCGCCAAGGCGCTGCTTGTAAGCATTAAGAATCGCGATCGTTCGTTGTTTCGCAACTTCTGGACTCGATCCAGTCACTGCTAGCTCCATAATGCTCGTCTGATCTAAGGTCGTCACGCTGAAGTACTGCCCATAGTGGCGCGGTTTGTCTGACCCAGTACGCTCTGGATCAGCCTTCCAGGCTTTTTCGAGTAAAGCATCACTCGACAACACCGCTTGCTGAATCTTGAGCGGGTTAATTTGAGATGAAAAGCTTGGATCACTCTCTCGATAAGAGCCAAGTGTGCCTAGGTTAGCATCCAGGTTCCCGCCATTTGTTAGGGGTAGAATGAGTTGAGCCGTTGCTGTCCAGCTTTTAGGAGTGGTTGTGATCGCAGCGATTGCTGCGGCTGCGACAAGTGCATTAAGGCCGAGCAGCGCTTTCCAATGCCTAGAAGCAATCGATACTACTTTTTTCATGCGATCGCTCCTAGAAGATTCTCAGGTATCCAAATATAGCAAATCATAGTCAAGCAACAACAATTCCAAGTAATTTGTTAGCTCACTGAGTTAGGAAGAGGGTTGCGCTTTTCAAACAATTTTTCAAACAAATTGTTCCACGAGTGTTCTTTACAGATATTTCTTACAGGTGAATGTCTCTCATTCCCCTACTTCCGCAGATGATTGACAAGTCTAGAGTTGCTTTATATTTTATGAAGAATGTTACTGTTTTCAATATGCAAATAGATAGAAATTTTTTGTTCCAGTAAGACCAACCTTTGTCAGCAGTAGCCAAATAACCTGAGTTTGGGAGTCACTCAAGCCCGATCAATGTATCGATCGGCTGATTTTTTCAATTTAGTTTAAAGCTACCCTTTCCAGACCAGTAGAACTGCTTTGCCTTGGTATGAGGTCTTCCTGATCGCGCTCGTTCTCTATCTAAAGTAATAGAGTAATCCTTTAATCACTAACCGGAATTTTTTTAAAACCCGTATGTTCGATCTGCCTTCGATCAAACCGAAGTTTATCACTCAAGGAATGAGTCCTTTGTCGCGCTCTGAGCGCGTAATCTACTGGACAATCATTCTCACACCGCTTTGGTGGTTACTGGGAATTCAGCCCCTTTTCTATCCTGCTCTTGTCATTGGCTTGTTAGCCGTTCACTTTAGCCTTGATCACTTGATTCAAAAGTCATTACCCAACTATGTGTGGGCTTGGTTAGCGATGTCGATCGCAATGCTTTGGACGGCAGCACTGGGGATCAACGACATGGGGTTTGATTTGATGGTCGCAGCGGCAGCAGTAGTGACATTTGCAAAAAGCTACTTTCTCATTTTTGCTTGTCTTGCTTTGCCGTTTTTCAATCGGTTACGAGTCGAGATTGTGACGCGAGCGATCGCCTGGATGTCAGCAGGCTATTTGGTGACGATCAGCATTCAAGTTGCCATGCTGATTCTCAACATTGGCGGCGATGGTTACACACCACCATTGGCGCGGTTGCTTCCGGGGGATAAGGGTAGCTTGCGGGTAATGTTTGCAGATTTAGCGCCGTTTTTTGGGGTGCCATTGCCCAGAACGGTTCTCTACACACCTGATCCCCCAATTTTAGGACTGTGTTCGCTTTTGTGTTTTTTGATTTGTTTAGGAGAGCGCGATCAACAACTCCGACGTTTCGCCCTACTTGGTGCAGTTGCCGGATTGACCGTGAGCGCAAGTCGGAGTGCCTGGATTTGTTTGCCGATTGCTTTGTTGGTTGGTGCTTGTCTTGAAAGTGGATTGTTTCGCCAGCTTTCGCTGTGGAGTATGACAGCGACCCTGATGGGATGCAGCATCTTTGGTTTGACGATCGAGGAACTCTTGCGTAAGCCTGCCGAGGGTTTTACACAGGTGCGTGCATCTTCTTCGCAGGAACGTGCGATCGTGGTGCGCGAAACGCTTGAGGCTTGGCAGCAGTCTCCTTGGATTGGCTGGGGTGTAATCCGAGGGAAAGCGCACCTCTACGAAGATGTCTACATTACGCTGGGTTCATTCTCGACCTATGCGGCTGTTCTATATTTGAATGGCATCGTAGGATTTATCGCTTTGATCGCTGCAATGCTTCTGACTCTTTTTGCAGCTTATGCGACTGCCATTCGAGGTAGCGCGAATTGTAAATGGGCATTCGCGGGGCTAATTGCACTCTATATTGCTTGTAATGCCACTCCGCTTAGCTGGATGGCAGTCAATCTGTGGTTTTTCTTTGTCTGGTTAGGAGCGGTACTGTGTGAAGCAGAATGTCAGCACGTTCGCTTCACAAGCTGGGATCAGCTATCTGGACAAGGTTAATTCGGACTCACTCACGCTCATCTACCCAGGTTGCTCCCTCAATTCCTACAGACTCGCTACAAATTCGGGTAAAGACACGAACACCGTAGATGCAGTAAAGCACCTACGGTGTTCGTGTCTTTACGAGAGATTCGCGCCCTTATGGGGTACACGAAGCATCAGTGTGGTGCGTCATACCGAATTAAACATAGAATGCGACAGATCATACTCAAAGTCTTCCCCATTCTGGGGGATTTAGGGGGCGAGAATCTGTCGCATCCACAAATCAATCTGGTATCACTTAGGATCGCTCTTTATCCAGAGATGGCGTCAGCATCAACCAGTCGATTTTCAGCGGACTTCAACTCTGCTCTAATCGACTCAACTCCTGTGTTAGAAAGCTTTTTAGAGCGGCTAAGCGGCTCCATAAGCTGCACCCTCAGCGAAAACGAATACGCTTTCGCTAAGGCAATATGGAGCAGAAATGCAGGATTGCCTAGTAAATAGCGAGTTGCTAGGCGCTTTGGCTCACGAAACAATCGATACACCCACTCTAATCCCAAATCAGAAAGCAGGGGTGGACAGTCTGGAACGATGCCTGCCAAGCGATCGATCACTGCGCCCCCCATCATGATCACATTGACATCCAACTGATCTCGATTGAGGCGAATCCAGTCCTCCTGAATGGGCATTCCCATACCAACCACCAAAATCTGCGGCTTGACTTGATTAATTTGTTGCACGACCTGTCCGTTTGCATCAGGATTGTGAATGTCAAAGTAGCCATGATGTCCACTAACTTGCACATTCGGGTACTGCTGCCGAACTTGTGCGATCGCGGCATCGACACATTCTGGCTTTGCGCCTAGCAGAAAAATCGAAAAATTCTGCTGGTTACAGTGCGACAACAATTTAGGCATCAAAAGGCTGTAGGAAGCACGATACTGCAAGGGTAGCTTCAGACCCATGAATCCGATCGCTTTGAGAATACCGACGCTATCACAGTGAGCGATCTCGGCGCTTTGAAGAAAGTTATGAAACCACGGAAGCTGCATTGACAAATTGAAGCCGTGAACATTGTAATGTGCCACCGTGAGCTTTGTACCCTCAGTGCAAGCCGTATGAATGGCATCGACAATCGCGGCAACCGTCATACAAGTAATCCGCCGCCCTAGCAAATAGACACTCAAACTGGGTGAATCTTTTAATTGGTGCAATTTTGTTTGTCCGATCATAGCTGCTTGGATGGCTTTATCTAGCGATCGTTAGGGTGAGTTCAGCTAAAGAGTGACTTTAGTTCAAAGCATTCAGGATGCAATTATCGGTAGAAGCACAGCTTAGAGCGCACTCTCCTCCCGAAGCTCTAAGTGATCAACATTGATAAATGATAGCAATTAGCACTCTTATAACCTCTGCCCCAACAGTCAGAACCCGGAAACTACAGAACCATTAAACTGGTTCAGACTGAGTCAAGCTGAGAAGCGAAAGCCGTCTGCGCTGTGTGCAGGAAAGCTTCATACTACACAGTTTATTTTCTCGAATCTCGGAGAGATGGCCTTAATGAAAAACAGGCTCTTTTCCGAAGCACGACTAATTCCTGTGCCTAAGCGTAACAGCCCGAATCATAAGAAGCCGCAAATCACAGGAACATCTCCCAAAAGAGGTATGCAGTGAATAAAAACTAGCTTGAATTTAACGCGCGAGTTGCAGAAGCTGTGACTGTGAGCAGGATTGGTCGAATTTAGCTGCTATTTTTCATCCAGCTTTACTTCATTAATTCTTGAAAAATTAATTGAACCTCCTCAAAGCGCAACAGGCATATTTATCAAGGCTTTACAGGAATTTCATAAATCTAGTACGTTATTTATAGTTTTCATGAAGAATTACGGGCTTACACCTTTAGAGGGAGAAGATTCACCCTATTTTTTCCGTATACACGTAGAACGTAACAATTTTTAATCTAGAAATCTTCATTGCATCTTTACAAAAACTGCCTTGTCCCTTTCGTGCTTGCCGCTATGATCTACATTAATACTCAGCATTGCTTTTGATATTCGCTTTTACATCAATATTTTGTTGACACCACAGTGCCTTGTTGACACCACAAGTTTGCTGGAACTATTACTTTTTAAGACAGTCCTAGTTCTTTAATAATCATCGATTAATCTATTTCCTGTTGATGGCGGTGACAAAAAATGAAGATCGTAGCTTTCTCAAATTTGGTGCCTACTGCTAACGATTTGATTCCTGTATCCCTCAATTCATTACCTCAGCATCGTTCTACGGTTTCGGTGTCTAAACGATCGATAGATGTAGTTGGAAGTATTGTCGGTTTATGTATTTTGGCATTGGTCTTTATTCCCATCGCCTTAGCCATTAAGCTAGACAGTAAAGGTTCAATTCTCTATGTACAGAAAAGATTCGGTCTGCGGGGACAGCCCTTCTATATCTGTAAGTTTCGCTCAATGGTGGAGAATGCAGACCTGTTGAAAGACCAAGTTCCCAATGAAGCGCAAGGATTAGTCTTTAAGAATAAGCACGATCCCCGCGTGACAAGAGTAGGACGATTTCTGCGGCGAACTAGCCTAGACGAACTACCCCAGTTTTGGAATGTACTACGCGGAGAGATGAGCTTAGTTGGGACTCGTCCACCTACCGAGGATGAAGTGACTCAATATGAATCGCATCACTGGCAGCGCTTGAACGTTAAGCCAGGTCTTACCGGAGAGTGGCAGGTGAGCGGTCGCTCTGAGATTCATGATTTCGAGCAGATTCTAAAGCTTGATTTTCAGTACCAAGCGAAGTGGACTCCACTCTATGATCTCCAGATCATTGGGAAAACGCTTTGGATTGTGTTCGATCGACGAGGTGCCTACTAGGTTATCAGCGCCGTGATTTTGCTGTGATTTCACGCGCTTGCAGCCTTTAGCGCATGGTGTAGGAGTTTTCGAGGTAAGAAATTTCCATGAGCAAACCTAAAGTTAGCGTCATCATTCCAGCCTATAATGTTGGCGCTTATCTTGAAGAAGCCTTGATATCTCTGGAGCAGCAGTCTCTAAGAGCATTCGAGGCGATCGTGGTCAATGATGGTTCAACCGATCGAACCGTTGAGATCGCTGAGCAGTTTTGTCAACGCGACTCGCGCTTTCAACTGATCACAAAGCCGAATGGGGGTTTGTCATCGGCTCGCAATGCTGGAATTCACAAGGCTCAGGCTGACTATATTGCGCTACTAGACGCAGACGATCGCTACGAACCCGATAAGTTAACCAACCATGTCGAGCGGCTCGATCGTGATCCCAGCGTTGGAATAGTCTACAGTGCTTCACACATCATTCGCGATGATGGGCAGCGCAGTTGGATGTCTTTGAGCGGCAAGCCAATTGCCGCTGATCCATTAGTGTCTTTGATGTATAAGAACTTTGTCGGTCATGGTTCAAATGCCGTGTTTCGTCGAGTTCTGATAGATGAAGTGGGAGAGTTTGACGAAGCCCTGCGTAGTTGTGAAGACATCGATTTTTGGTTACGGGTCGCAGCAACAGGTCGATGGCGTTTCTACCGGGAGCCTCGTCCTTTGTGCTGCTACCGGGTTCGCCCGTCTGGACTTTCGTTTAACGTGGCGGAAATGCAGCGATCGCAAGAACAAGTGCTTCAAGCGGCTTATCAACGCTCTAGAGAACAGCTTGAACCGTACCTACCGACTGCCTATGCCTATATGTATCGTTTCCTAGCTCGTTTGGCGCTAACAGGAGGGGATACCCAACAAGCGCAACAATTGATACAGCAGGCCTGGAAGAGCGATCGCTCTATCTTTTACACTGACCCTCGATCGTTGTTAACGCTGATTGCAGTGAAGCTTTCACCCTTGTCTAAACAATTGATCCGGAGATCGCTTGATGTCTCTCACAATCGATCGACCCCTGCAAAAACAATCCAGAGCAAAAGTCTATGAAATCAACCTCACTGATTAAAAGTGGGTTGTGGATTACCTACGCCACGTTTGTCACTCGAATTTTTGTCTTTCTCAGTAGCGTGGTGTTGGCGCGATTGCTTCAGCCCGCAGACTTTGGCGTAATTGGGATTGCGTATGTGTTTTGGTCACTGTTTACGCTATTTACTCAAGACACAGCCGGAGCCTTTATTATCTACAAGGGCGCGGATAATCCGAAGTATGTTAATACAAGCTACACCGTTAGTTTACTGACGGGTGTGGTACTGGCCTTGGCAATGGTAGTGACTGCTCCCGTAGTTGCTGACTTCTTTCGTGAACCTGCACTGACTGGTATCCTAATTGCATTCTCGTTTAATCTGGTGTTGTCCTCTGCTGCCTATGTTTACAGCGGGATCATGACGCGCCGAATGCAGTACCAAGCGTTAGCGCATATCAGTTTAGTCAGTTCGCTGACTCGATTACTCTGTACTACTGGAGCCGCCTTGCTTGGGTTCAAATACTGGTCGTTTGTGATTGGAGATACTGCTTCTTGGGTGATCAACTGCTTGCTATCGCGGCACTACTCAAGACACCGTTTCCGGCTGCAACTTGATCCAGAGGTACGATCGGAAGTTTTCACCTTTTGTTTAGGTTCTGTGGGGTCAAGTATCGGGCTATATCTTAGCTTTAATGCGGATAACTTCACGGTTGGCAAGATTTTAGGCAGTGCCAGCTTGGGGTTTTATAACCTTGCGTATCAGCTATCAATGACCGTCTCTAGCATTTTGAGTTCTTTGCTCAATCAGTTAGGAATGCCTGTTTTTGCACAGCTTCCGATCGAGGAGCAAGAAGATGCGTTGTTCAAGGTGGTTGAGCAGGTTGCGTTCTTTGCGGCTGCGAGCTACGCGATCATTTTTCTAGTCTTCGATCCCCAATTTGTGACGCTGCTCTTTGGTGCGAACTGGATACCGATTTGTACTGTGCTACCTGGATTATTGTTTTATGGATATTTCCGCGTGGTGAACTCGCCGCTTTACTCGATGTTAGTTGCGAAAGGTCGCCCGGATTTGAATGCGAAAGTCAGTCTTCAGATGGCTCCGATTGCGGTGCTTAGCTTTGTGATTGGGGCTTGGCAAGGTGGCATCGTGGGCGTGAGTTTGGCGGTAGCGATCGTGCTGGGGATCGTCTGGACGCTCTTGTACTGGTGGACTGCGTGTAAACAGTTCCACTGGCCGCTGAGAAAATTTTTGCTTTCCTGCTTTATTCCAGTTCTACTCAGTGTTCCAGGAATTTTAATCTCACTGCAAATGCCTTTGATTCTAAGACCTTTTACCTTCTTACTGACTTATGTGTTATGTCTCCGCTTCTTTGTTCCTGAGCAGTTTTTCCAATATCAACTGTTGCTGACTAAGTTGTTTCATCGCGTGATTGCTTTGCGTCATAGTCGATAGTTCCCACTGTTATCCCGTGTAATTTGATTGTGTAATTCGGTGTGGTTAAGGCTTATGCAGAAAAAGATTATTCTATTAATGCCCTATTTCGGTCAGTGGCCTGAATGGTTTAGGTTTTATCTCGAATCTTGCCGCTGGAATCCAACGATCGATTGGCTTTTCTTTACAGATTGTCCGATTCCTGAGAATGCTCCGACCAACGTTCGGTTTGTTCGGATGAGCTTTCAAGACTATCAACAGATGGCTTCCTATCGCTTGGGAATTAACTTTAACACCCAATCTTCTTATGCTATCTGTAATCTTAGACCTGCGTATGGAGTGATTCATCAAGACTATCTAGAGGGTTATGATTATTTTGGCTTTAGTGACATTGATGTCATCTACGGCAATCTAAGAGCGTTCTACACAGATGAAGCTCTATGCCATAACACCTTGTCAACTCATCCCGATCGCGTCTCTGGGCACCTCTTCCTCATCAAGAATAACGAACAATGGATTCATGCTTTCCGTAAGATCCCCGGTTGGCAAGACCTCATGAGCCAACCCTTAATTTCGGGGATAGATGAAGCATTTTTCGGCAAGTTGCTGCTGGGGCATCGGCGACTTCCATCGCCTGTGCGTCGAGTGTGGGCAGTTTTCGATCCCTACAAGCGAAATCATCTCTTTAAAGAGCGCTTCAGCACCATTTTGTCTGATTTTCCGTGGATGGATGGGACATACCGCTATCCGACAAAGTGGTCTTGGTATCAAGGTAAATTAACCGTTGAAACGGGTGAGGAAATGATGTATCTGCACTTCATGAATTGGAAGTCAAGCCGATACCTACAAACGCAGTTTGGGGATCAGGCTGCTTGGGAAAAACTGCCTCGACTTGCTGATCCGAGCCTAACTGACTTGAGCCAAGGGTTTTGTATTAGCCCTGAAGGATTTACTCCTTTATCGATCGCAGAGCCAATCAAAGCCAGTATGTAATTGTCACCTAACTTTATTGGCTTGTCGTATCTTCATCCTTTGTGGCTGTACTTTAACTCGCATAGAACACTCCCATAAAACAATGGAAATTAAATCTCTTTTGGTGACAGGTGAATCGATCTTTTTGGAGCGTCACCAGTTTCTATTCAACGCTTTATCAAGTCATTTTAGTCGGCTAGACTTTCTGCCTCGACAAAGTGAATGGTACGAAGCTAAGTTACCGAGAACAGTTCTCAAAGGACTGCTAATGCTGCGGACAGGCTCTTTAAGTCAAGCAAATGCTGTGTTTCAAAAGAATAAAACGGCGTTTGTACTCAAGTCCCAACAAGCAGAGCGCAGAATTCAGCACCTGAGCAAACCACCAGATTTCGTGCTTCAGATTTTTGGCACCTATCGTCCGGCGTGGAATAACACCATTCCTTATGCGATGTTGCTAGATTACACAACCGCCCTTGCAGAACGAAATTGGTCTGCTTGGGCGACCTTTTTAAGCGATCGATCCCGTCAGGACTGGTTTGAGTGTGAGCGTTTAGCCTACCACCGAGCAACGCACATTTTTAGTATGAGTCATGTGGTGAAGCGATCGCTGATTCAGGACTATGGCATGCCTGCGGATAAGATAACTGTTGTCGGTTCTTCTGGAGATTTTCAGGAACCTTACGCGGGTGAAAAAACGTTCGGTAGCCGACAGATTCTATTTAACGGTTCAGATTTTGAGCGCAAAGGCGGAGAGATTGTTTTGGCAGCGTTCAGACAAGTTCGGCGCGTGATCCCCGAAGCTAAGCTTGTCGTCGTGGGTAAAAAACTGCCGTTTGAAGAAGCAGGCATTGTGAATCCAGGTCATATCGCCTCGCGTTCGGACTTGCATCAGTTATTTCTGCAATCCGACCTAGTCGTTGCCCCTGCCTATTGCGATCCCTTCCCAACTTTTTTGATGGAAGCGATGAACTATGGTACTCCTTGCATTGTTTCCGATCGCGATGGTATGCCGGAGATTGTTGATCACGACATCAATGGAATTGTTATCGATCAAATAACACCAGAACAACTAGCAGAAGTGATGATCAATACGCTCAATGACCCCCAGAAGCTAACTGTGATGTCTCAGGCAGCACGACACAAAATGAAAACGCAGTTGAACTGGAACACGATCGCGGATCAAATTGCACATACAATCTTTGCTATGGCGGAAGCAGATCGAAGCGATCGAGCATCTGTGAGGCTGCGAGAGCCTGCATAACACAACGATCAGAAATAAGTAATCACAAGAGGTAAAACCTAAAATGCTACAAGCTAATATTCTGGCAACCGGAGAAGCTCCCTATATAGCGAGACACAATTTTCTTTTTCAAGCTTTAGCTTCGCGCTGTAATCAGGTACAAATTTTGCAGCGTGAAAACGAGTGGTATGACGCAAAAATACCAAGACTACTGTTGAAATATGTCTACGCTTTGAGGGTCTTCTCCAAGAGCAAAGCAGACACTTTGTATGAAAAAAACAAACGCGAGTTTATTGCTAAATCTCGGCGGTTTGAGCAGGCAATTAAGCAGCTAGAGTACAAACCAGATTTGGTATTCCACCTTCTTAATACCTTTAGTCCGTTGTGGGATCAGCAAGATATCCCTTATGTCTTGTTGTTAGACTATACAATGCGCCTTTCTGAAAAGAGTGAAATTCCTTGGGGTTACTTTCTCAACCGCACACAACGAGAGGAATGGCTTGAGTGCGAACAACAACTCTTCGAGAAAGCCAAGCATCTATTTGTTCAAAGTCATGTAGTGCGGCGATCGCTGATTGAAGACTATCAAATTCCGTCCGATCGCATCACTGTAGTGGGTGGAGCCGGTGATTTTCTGGAGCCTTATCAAGGCAAAAAAACCTTCGGCAGCCAGCAGATTCTATTTAACGGGTCGGACTTTCAGCGTAAAGGTGGGGATCTCGTTCTCGCTGCTTTCGAGCAGGTCAGACAAGTTTTGCCAGATGCAAAATTAGTGCTAGTTGGCAGAAAGCTACTCAAGCAACGGGCGGGGGTTGAAAATCCAGGAGACATTTCACGCGAACAACTAAAGCAGTTGTTTCTTGCCTCCGATATCGTGGCTGCTCCTGCTCCTTGTGATCCTTTTCCGCGCTTTATTATGGAGGCGATGAATTATGGTGTGCCCTGCATCGTGAGCGATCGGGACGGAATGCCAGAGATTGTAGATCATCAGCACAATGGAATCGTACTTGACCAGCTCACACCTGACGCACTAGCAGCCGCTATGATTGATCTCCTGAGCCATCCTGCTCGTCTAGAGTCAATGTCTCAAGCTGCGCGCCACAAAATCAGAACTCAATTAAATTGGGACGCTGTAGCAGACACGATCGTGCAGGTTTTGTCTGCGGGTACTAACGAAGGCAATTCTGATGAATCCAGTGATTTAGAAAGTAAGCGTGCTAGCTCCTTGTACTAAGCAAATACATTTATATTGTCAGGTGAAGCAGATGCCCGTAATTTCTGTAATCATTCCAGTGTTCAATGGCGAACATACTATCACAGAAACAGTCCAGTCCGTGTTGAATCAAACCTTCACAGAGCTAGAGATCATTGTGATCGATGATGGGTCACAAGACTCTACCTTAAGTGTGGTTTCCAGTATCACAGACACACGAGTCAAGGTATTCTCCTACGACAATGCAGGAGTATCAACGAGCCGTAATCGTGGATTCGCTCATGCAACAGGAGAGTACATTTCCTTTCTCGATGCGGATGACCTGTGGACACCAAACAAGCTCGAAGCACAATATCAAGCATTACAGTTACATCCTCAAGCAGCAGTCGCCTATAGCTGGGTGGACTACATCGATCAGGACGGGAAGTTCTTTCGCTCCGCGAACCACGTCACAGCAAACGGCAACATTTATGAGCAACTATTGCTAAATAACCTTTTAGAAAATGGGTCTAATCCGCTAATTCGTAGGCAAGCTTTTGCTGATGTAGGCGGCTTTGATCCAACACTAGCTTTCGGAGAAGACTGGGAGATGTGGTTGCGGTTGTCTGCTCGTTATGAGTTTGTTGCAGTGCCTTCGCCTCAAGTTCTATACCGGATGTCTAGTAATTCCGTGTCTTGTAACGTTCAAAGAATGGAAACAGGAAGTTTGAGAATGCTTGAAAAAGCGTTTAGTCAAGCACCTCAATCCCTACAATACCTAAAACGTAATGCTATTGCTAATCTTTATCACTATCTCACCTTTAAGGCGTTTGAAGGCTCTCCGAAGCGGCAAAACGGGCTGATTGCAGCGCGATTTTTCTGGAACGCGATCGCAAATAATCCATCTATGCTCCTCGGCTGGAAAACAGTCCTAAGAGTCTTAGCAAAGATGTCTTTGGTGACTCTTCTGCCGCCTGGACACTCATATGCAGCGATCAAAGCAGCAAAGCGAATCGTTCGTTTAGAGATAGCAAAAAAGCCTAAGCCAATCAGCACACAAAGTTAGGTGAAGAAGATGCCAGAGATTTCTGTAATCATCCCAGCATTCAATAGCGAAAAGACAGTTCAAGAAACAATTCGGTCTGTGCTAAATCAAACTTTCACAGACTTTGAAGTGATTGTGGTCGATGATGGTTCAAAAGACTCGACCTTGAACGTAGTTTCTAGCGTCACAGATCCACGAGTTAAAGTGTTCTCCTACAAGAATGCAGGCGTATCAACGAGCCGCAATCGTGGGTTTGCTCAAGCAACGGGAGAGTACGTTTCCTTTCTCGATGCGGACGACCTCTGGACACCAGACAAGCTGGAAGCACAGTACAAAGCATTGCAGAAGAACCCTCAAGCAGCAGTCGCCTATAGCTGGGTGGATTACATTGACCAGAATGGCAAGTTCTTTTGCGCCGGAAATCATGTTACGGCATCGGGCAATATCTATGAGAAGCTATTGCTGCACAATCTTTTAGAAAATGGCTCTAATCCTTTGATTCGTCGACAAGCCTTTGCTGATACGGGTGGCTTTGATCCAGCGTTATCTTCCGTAGCCGACTGGGATATGTGGTTGCGGTTGTCTGCTCACTACGAGTTTGTTGCAGTGCCTTCGCCTCAAGTGCTGTATCGAGTTACGGCGGGTTCGATGTCATCGAACTTCCTAAAAATGGAGGCAGAAGGTTTGCACCTCATTGAAGCGGCATTTAACCAAGCACCCATCTCCCTACAGCACCTGAAAAAGCGCAGCCTTTCTGCCCTCTACCGCTATCTCACCTTCAATTCACTAGGATCTACCCCAAGTCGGCAAAACGGATTGTGTGCGGCTCGATTTCTTTGGAGTGCGATCGCAAACGACTTCTCGATAGTGTTGGAGTGGAAAAGAATGCTGATAGCACTGGTGAAAATTGTCGCATTTGTTTCCTTACCACCCAAACAGTCTCAAGTATTTCTGATTAAAACAAAGCAATTGTTCGCAAGATAATTGCTTTTGTAGCAGCCTATTGGCCCTAGCTTTTTACTCCCCAGCCTAACTCTATGACCATCAATCTCCAGAAGCACAGTCCTCAATCTCAAACTTTACAGCCTGATCGAACATCTCACCCTGCTCCTGATGTTGCGATTTTTCTGCGCGAATTGCATGGAGGTGGAGCGGAAAAAGTATTGCTCAATCTAGCCCGCGGCTTTATCGATTGTGGTTTAAGCGTCGATTTGGTATTGGCTAGAGCGTCAGGACATTATCTATCACAAGTTCCTCCTGAGATTCGCATTGTTGATCTCCAGGCAAAGTGGGTGCCGCTGAGTTTGCCGAAATTAGTTCGCTATCTTCGACAAGTTCAGCCAGAACGATTACTCGCAGCACTACATTACCCTTGTGAGATTGCCCTCTGGGCAAAGCGCCTAGCAGGGGTATCGACTCGAATCGTTGTGACAGAACATAATCACTTGTCGATCGAGTCAAAGCGCATTCCTCAGCTATCTGTTCGGCTTACTCCACTTGCTGCACGATTATTTTATCCCTGGGCCGATGAGATTGTTGCTGTGTCTCATGGAGTGGCTGAGGATTTGAGCCGAATTACTCGGTTGAAGCGCGAGCGCATTCAAGTCATCTATAACCCGATTATTCTGCCTGAATTATTCACGCTGGCGCAAGAACCTGTCGAACATCCGTGGTTTCGGTCTGGAGAACCACCCGTTGTTCTGGCTGTCGGCAGGTTGCATCCGCAAAAAGATTTTCCGACCTTGATTCGTGCTTTTGCTCAAGTTCGGCAAGTTCGACCGGCTCGGTTAGCAATCCTGGGTGATGGCCCTGAAAGGGAACGGCTGATCGAATTGATTGAAAGCTTAGGCTTATCGAATGATGTGGCTTTACTTGGGTTTACTCAAAATCCTTATGCTTACATGGCAAAAGCAGCTATGTTGGCACTGTCTTCTGAGTGGGAAGGATTGCCCACCGTTTTAGTCGAGGCAATGGCACTGGGAACTCCGATCATATCCACCAATTGTAAAAGCGGGCCGGCTGAAATTTTAGCTCAAGGTCGCTACGGTGAACTTACCCCAGTTGGAGATAGTGATGCGATCGCGGCAGCAATTCTCAAGACCTTAGCGGCTCCAAAGCGCATCATTGATCCTGAGTGGTTAAATCAATTCACTTGGGCGACCTGTACGCAGCAATATGCAGACATTCTGGGTGTTTCTCAACCGAAGATGAAATAGATCAGTTCTATAGTTACTCGTCGTTTCAACTCAATCAAATGTTATGACAAAGAAGAAAGCACTGTTCACTTTTGGAGCCGTATTTACGATATTATTTTGCCTTGAGCTTAGCATTCTAGGCTGGAGCAATCTTCATAGTGTGCTTTCAAATCTTCAGGATCACCATAAACCTTTTCCCAATCAGCTTACGCGATTGCGCATCAATCTAGAGTTTATTGGAGCAACGATCGTCTATATTCTGTGGTTAGCTCAGAAGCAAAAAGAGAATTTTCCAAGCTTTAACAAGATCTTGAGCGTTTGTGCTCTATTTTTAGTCGTACCCTTTCTGACCTATCCACGCACATTCGATATCTATCAATATCTTCACTACGGGCTGATGGGATTAGCTGGAGTGAATCCTTATCTCAATTCTGCGGATAGTTTTTCTTCTAGCTTATCTTCATTTCTTGCATGGTCACAGTCTTCAACTTATGGCCCTGTTTCACAGTTGATTTTCATGGCGGCAGCAGCAGTTGTGAAAGTTAACTTAGTGGCAGGGATTTATTTCTTCAAACTGCTTTGTCTGATATTTCATGCGGTTAATGGGTTTCTGGTTTGGACATTGCTAAAGAACTCTGCTTGGCGAAGCAAAATTACTATTGCTTACTTAGTAAATCCACTATTGCTGACTGAGCATTTACTCTGCGCTCATATCGATGTGTTTGTTGCAAATGCTTTGCTGCTTTTACTGCTTTTCTTACAGCAGCGTAAGTATTCCCTGCTTGTATTAATGGTTTGGTTAGGATTTTTGGAAAAAACGTTACCGATTATTTGGTTGCCGTTTGTGTTCAGTTTTCTACTATTAAATCGTCGCTGGAAAGACATTGGAGTGTTTATCCTAACCTCGATCTCAGTCATTCTAGTCGTAAGTCTGACGGCTCTACCGACGATCGAAGCTTGGAGAAGCCTACTGAATCCAGGAGTTACAGACAAAACAGCACTGTCGTTTCATTATCTTTTAAGTGCATCACTGTCATACTTTCCTGGAATGGCGATCGAAACCAAGCAAAACCTACTTTCTCTATTTACGCGCCTGACAACTCTAGGATTTGCCGCTTTCTATGGAATTGCGTTACTCAAGTCTTATCTAAAACGGCGCTACTCCGAAACTAATTTAATCTCGGATATTGGTTGGGTAACATTGGTGCTGATTTTGTTTGCGACACCTTGGGTAATGCCTTGGTATGCTTCGATTTTGCTACCGATCGCGGCTGTTAATCTCACTTCGCCTGTGCTTGCTTTAGCGGGCTTAGCGTTTAGTTTATCAAGCAATCTAATCTATCGAGGAGCAGGAAGCGGAGTTTCTATTTTCAGCATTCTGTCTACGCTAACAGTGCTTTTACCGCCGATCGTTGTATTAGTGTTCGGCTCTAGACTCCGCCACCTCGAACTGATGTCAAGACTGATGCCTGAACGCGAACCTTCTCTGAAGAGTTAACCCTTTTCAGCAGGCTGAGTAATATCTCTTCAAAGTCCCGATTTAGGGAACAAGAAGCTGCTCAAACCGAAGTCAAGAATCTATTGAATATCAATAAAAAGACCTGCGATCGTCGATCGCAGGTCTTTCTGCTAAACTACAGGCTTGCTTGTAACTGATCTAACAGCTTCTCAACATAAGTCAATGCACCTCGAATCGTGGCTGGATCTTCAATATCCACACCCACATATTGGCGCAGTGCAGTCACTTGATCTAAGCTACCTCCTGCTGCTAGAAGCTCCAAGTAACCCGGAATAAAGTCTTTACCAACTTCAAGATACTTCTGATAGCAAGCAAGGCTGACAATGTTCGATGCAGTGTACTGATAACAGTAGAACGGCTTGAAATAGATATGTCCAATCCGTGCCCAGTCATACTGATGCTCAGGCAGCACTTCAACCGCATCGCCACACAAGGTCTGATATAGCTTCATCCATTCCCCATTCACAAAGGTCTGATCAAAGCTACCTTGAGCCGCTCGATCGTGGATTGCCAATTCCAATCGGCTGATCGTACTCTGCCGGAACAGTAGATTCAATTGATCTTCAAGCTGTCGAGTGATCAACGATTTAGTCAATGCTTTATCGTCTTTCGCCTGCTTCAACAGATAATCCAGTAGTAAGAGTTCATTAAAGGTTGAAGCAATTTCTGCTAGCACCATTGGCGGATTACTATTGAAATAAGTTTGACGATCGTCAATCCAAGCAAAGTGCAGCCCGTGACCCATCTCATGCGCCAAGGTAAACAGCGAATTATAGTCATCGGTGTACGACATCAACAGATAACTATGTTTGCCGTAGGTGTAGGAGCAGAATGCACCCCCCCGTTTACCGGGACGCACCTTCGCATCCACCCAGTTGTTCAAGAAGAACTCTTCTGCACGTCGAGCATAGTTCGGATCGAACTGATCCAGGGCAGACAGTAAAGTCTCAACACCCGCTTGGTAAGTTACAGGGGGAGCGCTTTCGGTTGTCCAAGGGGCGTAAAGATCAGCAGTCCGAATCTTTTGACCCAATGCTTGACCTTTTAGCTGGTAGTAGCGCTGGAATAAATCAAAGCGATCGCCCGTTCCCGTCATAATTGCCCGGAACACTGGTTCAGACACTTCATCAGCTAGCAGTTGCTTATGCAGCGTTGACTCATAGCCGCGCATCTGGTTTTCCAGCTTGTGATCCTGGGCAACCGTATTCATGATGTAGGCATACAGCGAATTGTGCTGCTTCATCACTTTGCGAACCGATTGATAAGCAGCAGTGCGAATCTCTGGATCAGGATGATACAGCAGCGCGCTCAGTTCAGATTCAGTATTGACCGTGCGACCGTCTGGAGTCGTGACCGGCTCATATTCTTGTTCACCGAGATGCACCGATCGCAGTTGAATAAAGGCTTGTCGTCCAGTCAAACTATCCTGATTACGAGTTTGTTCTACTTCTTCGGACAACGTGTGCGGACGATATTTTGCAATTCGGTTTAGATAGTGTTGATAGGTTGAAAGCACTGAAGCTTTTTGTAGTTGATCAAACTTATCTGCCTCTAAACTTTGAAGCTCTAGATCAAAGAACAGTAATTGGTTTTCAACTCCGGTCAGCGCTTCCATGACTTTGTCGAGGAATTGCTTTGCTTCGGTGTTGCGCGTGTCGGCGGAAAAAATTAGGGATGGGAAAGCGTAGAGATAGCCTGATTTTTCGGCGATCGCTTCTAACGCTTTAAAACATTCGGCTAGCTGTTCTGCTGTTAACTCTTTAACTTTGCCGCGAAATGAGTCGCGAAATTCGCTGGCTTGCGTCTGCAACGCCTCTAGATCCTGCGTCAACTTCGGATCGTCAAAACCTCGATAGAGATCAGACAAATCCCATTCTTGAGGACTGTCTAACTGAGTGAGTTGAACTGCTTGCGTCATCGAAAATTCTCCTGTCGTTTTAACCGAATCGCTAAATTACGGCTTAAGGCGTAGTCATTACGAGTTTGTTTTGTTTATGATAATAGCATATCGTCTCCAAGGAATCAGCTCAATGGTAAAAGTAGTTGGCATTGCAGGAAGTTTAAGACCAGGCTCATACAGTCAAAAAGCGCTGAAAGTTGCCACCGATCGCGTTGCAGCCCTGGGTGCAGAGGTAGAGATCTTGGATTTACGATCGCTTAACCTGCCCTTCTGTGATGGTAGCGACGATTATCCGGATTATCCAGGGGTTGCAAAGCTTAAACAGGCTGTCAGTGAAGCAGATGCCGTGATTTTAGCGACACCGGAGTATCATGGCAGCGTTAGCGGTGTGCTAAAAAACGCGCTTGATTTAATGGGATTTGAGGAATTCACCGGAAAAGTAACCGGCGTGATTAGTGTCTTGGGTGGACAGTCGAATAACAATTCGCTGAATGATCTGCGAATTATTTTACGTTGGATTCACGCTTGGACAATTCCTGAACAGGTTGCGGTTGGACAAGCTTGGAAGGCATTTAGCGAAGACGGTAAGTTACTCGATGAAGGATTGTCGAAGCGCTTTGATGCCTTTGCTCAGAGCTTGGTTGAGAATACTCAGAAATTGAGAGGTTAACGTACTTCCCTTGTAATTCCATGCAGCTTGATACTGTGCCTGAATTAACGTCAGTTCGATGAGTTTTTTCGCTTCGATTTGAACCGACCTGCCCCTAAATCCCCCCTTCTAGCCCTGCTGCTGAAAGGGGGTTGTGCGCTATCTTCTACCGTTGTCGAAATCACAGACGAAACCCGTGTATCGGGGAAAATGAAACACTGAACCGTTGCTTTGATAGTAGGCTCAATCCTTCGATCGACCCAAAGTTGCTTTACATCTCTACAGCGGTTCATCAAATCAAACACGAACTCAAAAAGCCAACCGCGAATGGGTTCCTCCAATCCGATAGTGTTGAAAAGTTTAGAAGTTGCTCGTTACTGCCGGAGGCAGTAAGTCGGTAAGCCAGCGCTGTGAGTTGGCAAACCAAATAAATCACCTGAGTAAAAGCTGTCTTCGATTTCTGCCTCACTTAACCCGACGGATGCGGTTGTGATGTAAAGTGTCGTTCGATCGACTCCACCAAACGTACAGGCGGTGGGGCGCTGAACGGGCAGTTTTACGCGCATCATTTCTTTGCCATCGGGATCAAAGCGAATTATGCACCAGCCGTTCACAATGCTTCCCCATGGACGCGCAATGGAAATTCGTCGAGTCCAGTACTCCTCCCATCCGACCAGACGCTTGCCGATTTTCCTCGCCGAATGTATGAGTTGCTCGATACGCTGGAAGAAGTGAAAGGGCGTTGCCTTTGGCACAGCAAAGCTGCCCGCAACTCGATATTCTGCATGACTTGTTAACCACCCTGCCGAATACCACGATTCAAGGGATTGTGACCGATATCCGCGAAGGCGTGACCGAGGGCAGAGTGACGATCATGGGAGTAGTCGCTTGCAAACTTCGCCGCACCCAGTTTGATCTGGGTGATCCAACTTATGAACTCGCGGTCAAAGCCCACCAAGCTCGCATCCCAATTCTTTGCCAAGGCGATTTACTGAAACAGGGGCGCTCCTTTACCTTGCAGCATCCCAAAAACTTCACGCTCGATCTGGATGCTTGGATAGGTTCACGCGAAGCGGCTCAAGCGCTCAACTAAACAGAGGGTTGAAGTTGAAAGTGCAGCGAACAGCTTCGCTGCGCCAAGGGCGTGCGCAGTAATGGAACAAGTCTGGAGCCAGAAGTTGTTAGATCG
The DNA here is from genome assembly GCA_014695195.1 of Cyanobacteria bacterium FACHB-DQ100. NCBI lineage: Bacteria > Bacillati > Cyanobacteriota > Cyanobacteria bacterium FACHB-DQ100. The sequence goes on from JACJNW010000016.1 coordinate 79,137, forward strand.
GATTGCGCTATGAACGTTTAAGTGCTAGAGATTAAACCTGGCAGCGATGCTAATTCTTGTGAGGTTTGCCTTAGACACTATCAACTTAACCGGGAGTATTTAAAATTAAGCACTGTAATTCCCTTAATCGTCAGTCTCGCTCAAGTTTACGCAGCATTTTTCATACTAGTGATTTCCCACTAATCTTCTAAGCGTTGGCGCAATGTTATCAGCCATCATTGCTGGCAGAGAAGAGATGACGATTGGTAAAGAGCAAGCTTTGCTAGTTATTAATTTTGACTTTAATATCATCAATCTTCTTGTCAGAATTGACGTAAACCGTGCCCTTCGATAGGTGGTTGAGCAGCGGTAGGGCTGTGTTCATGCTGGAATCGAACTCATTTTTCACTTCAGCCGGGACAAAGACGACTTTGACTTCACTCTGAGCTTGCTGTTGCTGCTTGATCAACATCGTCAGTTCATCTAGCTTCTTGGAATACTCAGCATCCAACTTTTGGTGAAGTAGTTCGAGATTTTGAGCGGCTTGTACTGTGACCTGGTAGTTGTGATTCGCATTTTCCCGATCTTCCTCTGACTGACGATTTTGGCTCATCAAGACAACCGGAGCAGTGTAAGCAGAGGCAAACGAAAATACCAGGTTCAACAGAATGAAGGGTTGTTCATCCCAGTGAGGCATACCGGGGACAGAGTTAAACGTAATCCAACCCGCCAGCACAGTCGATTGTCCAATCAAAAACGCCCAAGAACCAACTTTTGCTGCCATTTTGTCTGCTATCTTTTGACCGAGAGTTAAGGGCTTCTTCTCAGGAGGCTGAATCTTTCTAGGATTTATCACAACTGCGGATTGCCGGTTGGTATCGGTATCGGGTGGAGTAGGTTGATTTGAATTCACGGCTGACCTTTCTCGTTAAGTTACTTGAAGTTTCTGATAGATGCAGTGTGTTTTCTACGTGTGCTGCATTCGCTATGGTTTCACTTTACGCAGCTCAAATAATAAGTGCAAATACTCTTCTTTTTTATGTTGATAATTTGAAGTAATGAGCGGGTTGAAGTTGACTGAGCGTGATGCTGTTTGGAAGCTGCTGCCAAAGTATGGGAACTAGCGTCTATGATGAGCTGCCTGATGTTTTGGCACGAATGTACAGCAATTCACAATCAGTATTGGTGGAACCTGTCTATTAGCTCGCTTCAGGAATTTAATCAAAGGGATTTATTGATTTAACAAAAAATGGTGTTTGCTCTTATCAATCAAGCTTCATAGGATGAATTTATGTGCCTGTAATAGATTCTCAGCAAGTAAAAGCCTCACACTAGATGAAGAAAGCACATTAATAAGATATTTCTGGTGTTTATTGGAGAAAAAATATGAAGACTCTGTTCAAACTTGCGATCGTCATCCTGATGTTTGTGGTCAACCTCGCGATCGCTCAACCTTCTTTAGCAGACCCTCCCAAAGTTACTAAAAATCCTGAGTATATTGAACTCACACAATCCTTGAATCGTTTGCTGGCTCAAAAAGAAGCTCAAGGTCGTAGCCCCGAACTTCAGCAAAAGATTGATGAGTTGCAGATCCAGAAAGCAGCGATGGAATCTGGCATCACGTGGGGACAGTGTCGCAATGATACGGGTAAAACGATCGCTGTCTATGGTCCTTCGAGTGAAGAATCCAAGTCAGCCTCTAACAGTGAACTGTACTTTCTAGCCAGCGGAGAAAGCACCCCTGAAGGATGGGACTGCAATGGGCTTTATCTTCCCAGTGGCATTCAAGTTGCAGGCGTAGAGGTTACCCAGCCACTAGCTTACAAGGTCTTGAATGGGACTCAACTGGTCGCTAAAACCGATCCAGATACCGGAGAGTTGAGCCTGAATGTGCCGCCCACAAAAGTTTTAAAAGCAGGGAACGGCGATGGGGCAGTTCCAAATCTATCTCAAGCATTTATCGAGTCTCGCATTCCCAGCAATTTAGCAGCGATCGAAGTTGACGACTAGGCAGTGCTAAACAAATTCGGATAAGTCAATGAGAGGCGGGTTTATAAACTCCAAATGCCTGATTAGAACCCGCCTACTTATTAGAAAGGCTACTCTGTAAAGCCTTGCAACCTAATTTAGTCCCACCCAATTGGATTAGGCTAGCAATCATTGGATTGCTGGTTGCTTGGAATTTCTTACGACGATCGCAAGCCCCACTATCGATCGATGCTTCTCCTGTTGTTGTAGAGCCTGTTTTGTTGTAGAGCTTGTTTCGTTCAATCACTTCAATTAACTTTCTTGTTGTTTTTTACTCATTTACGGATTTGATTATGGATGGTTTACTGAGCTCGGTTGATTCACAAGTTGTGTTGATCGCAGCAGCGATCGCAGTCTTGATTCTATCGAGCATGCTAGTGATTAGAATCTTAAAAGCTGGTGCGGGGTTGATTGTAGCAATTGCCGCGATCGTTCTGGTGTTGCAGTATGGCTTTGGCATTAGTTTTAGTCAATTATGGGGGGAGATTACCAATCTCCCCCACGATATGACCCAGCTTGTGCAAGGTTTTGATTTCAATGCTCTGACTTCCGTATTTTCGGAAGGATGAGCCTGATTACGATTTGCTATCTTGCAGAATTCTGTTCGCGACAGCATTTTCACTAAAAAACTTCTTCTCAATTTCAGCCCAGCCACCGTAGCCTTTAGCGGTTGCCAGTGTCTTAACTGGAACAAACTGGCTCTTCAGCTCTTTGACCTGTGCAACGCTGTCGTTCAATGGACGATAGCCAATTTTGGCAAACTCCTGCTGTGCTTCCGATGTGTAGAGAAATTCAATAAAGGCTTGCGCCACCTGACGAGTCCCATGTTTATCAACATTTTTATCCACAATGGCAATAGGATTGTCGATTGAGAAATTCGTTTCAGGAATGATATAGGGCAATTTTTGACCGTTCAGCGCCTTCAAGATCACTTCATTTTCATACGTGATTAGGGCATCTCCTTGCTTCGCTTTAAAGAATGCGTCTGTTGCTTCGCGGGCGCTTTCAGGAAGGACAGGTGTGTTTCGATAAATTTTAGTGACGAACTCTCGTGCTTTCGCTTCACTGCCTCCATTGCTTAACGCCGCATTCCAGAGTGCCAGAAAGTTCCATCTTCCTCCACCAGAAGTTTGGGGATTGGGAGTCCCGACACTTACCCCATCTTTTGCCAAATCAGCCCAAGTTTTAATTCGTTTGGGATTGCCTGCTTTAGTTACGATCGCCACAACTGACCGACTAGCAACGCTCTCATTCGGAAATTCCTTTTCCCATCCGGGTTGAATAAAACCAGCCTGCTCTAACTTTTTCACATCTGGAGCCAGTGAAAGATGAACAATATCGGCTTCTTGTCCCCCCTCAATTACGGCTAGGGCTTGTGGGCCAGAGGCACCATAGCTGGTATTAAATCGAACTGTTTGATTATGTTCTTGCTTCCACTTCTCGACAAATTTGGGAATGATTTTTTCGTGCGCTGCTTGAGTGACTGAAAAAGACACGAGGTTGAGCGTCACATTGGCTTGTTGACTACCTAGTGTGAGGCTTGCGTTAGAAGAGGGGTTGCTGGAGCAAGCGCTAAACATCAAGCTCAAACTTAGACTAGCCACAAATAGAAGAATAAATGTCCGCACTAATGGGTTGGCTTGCAGAATTTGCACTCTGTGCTTCGTGATTCGGGCAGCGAGAGTTAACAAAACTGATTTTCCTTGAATCTGATTTAACACACCTGATCTAAGCTTGCTCATCTGCATCCTCATTGTGTATGTTAATTAAGTACGGTAAATTTGTCGAATTACCGTACTTAATTAATACAGCAAGGTGAGGTAGGACAGCTTGTCGTTAATAAATTTTAGTCATCAACGTGACTGCCTATGTCAGACTTCTTTTTTAAGACTGCTTCCCTCATTGCCCTGATGTGATCCAGAAATATGGCAAGGTCGATTGGACTCTTACGGGAGCGATATGATTAGAGTCAATCCCAGAAGTATGGCTGGGAACTGGTTCTGTCGATTCCTTCTACAAAAGTTACTCCGGGCGATCGTTTATTCGATCTTAATAGTGGTGAGTTGAAAATTAGTCGTTTAAGTAATCTATCAAAAGCCGTTCATTATGGTGGACTTTAATCTAAAGAATCAATCTCCCTCCTTTTTGAGATTTATCAGACGGGTACTACAAGCGCACTGGGTCACTCTGCTACTATTCCTGGTCGGAATTGGACTGCCGTTGCTTGCGTTTCAATCATTAGCAGTAGTTGTGCTGCAAGAACAAGGTGGGTTTGCCTGGGATAATGCAATTCTTTTGGCAATTCATACAACAGCAACGCCCCTGCTCGATCAAATTGCCAAAACTGTGACCAAAACAGGTGGCTTTCATGGCATTACGCTACTTACCACTTTTGTAGGGCTGATTCTGCTAGTACGTAAACGCTGGCGATCGCTACTCTACCTGGTTCTTACCCTGTCTGGGAGTGGAATGCTGAATCGGGTTGCTAAAACTGCATTACACCGAGTTCGACCTCATTTGTGGGAGCAACTTGAGCCAAAGCTAGGCTTTGCTTTTCCAAGTGGACATGCAATGGGTAGCATGACCCTAGTGATAGCACTGATTATTTTGACCTGGGGCACTCGCTGGTCGTGGCCGGTAATATTAGGTGGTAGTGCCTTTGTCGTGACGATCGCCTGGACTCGATTATATCTAGGTGTGCATTTTCCCAGTGATATTTTGGCGGGATGGATGGCTGCTATTGCCTGGTCGATCGGAGTCAGCCTTATAATTCATCCACACCTAAGTCGAACTAATGCTGTAGACGAAGTAGAAGCGACACCAGAAGAGTTGTCTCATAGCAATTAGCAGTTGTTAAGGGAGAACAGCTTATATAACGTCCGTGCCCACAAGCTTCTATCAATATATTGCAAAGTGCCAGCCCTAATTCCCTCGTGCCACTAACATCCATCGCTCTTGTGTCTTTAGCAAAGGGGTGTGAGACAAGCTGGGTTGAACTCAACGATTGATGTCAAAGGCACAGCATTCTTCGGCTTTAGTCCAATGCTAGAGCGCAATTGGACGTGAGGGATTGGGAAGATTGCGGATCTGGATCGGGATGGAGAACTGGAACCAGGCACTGGAAGAGAATGACGGGTTAGTCCGATCGCTATTCAGTTAAGAATTGCTCGAATATTTTAACAATTCGGGTTTGAAATCGTTTCTGATGTTTGAGCTTGAGAATCGGTTGCACAATCTCTAATGGATTGCCTTCTGGATCTACGACTGCGATCGCCCAAAGTGTTCCTAACTTGAGTTCCTTTTGAATCATTAGCTCTGGTAGCGCTGCCGCTCCAACGCCTTGTTCGACTACTGCTTTGACCATCTCACTGGTGCTTAGAACTAGGGCAGCTGCCAAAGGTAGTTCAATATGCCAACGCGCTAAAGCCTGCTCAAACATTTGTTGTGCGCCTGATCCTGATTCGCGCATAACCCAAGTGCTGGTCGATAACTCATGAGTCGCGATCGTGGGCTGTCCAAACCAAGGATGAGTTTGACCAACCACAATCTGCAAGCGCTCCTGACCAACGGATTCCGGCTGTAAATGTTCTTGACAAGACTGCTTCACTCCACCTGTGACCAGTCCAAGATCAAATCTTCCAAGCGCTGTGCCTTCTCCGATCTCTTCTGCATTTCCTAAAATGCAATGAACATAAATTCCTGGGTATTGCTGTTTGAATCGACTAATGCGATCGGGAAGCCAATAATTACCAACCGTCAAACTGCACCCAATTTTAAGTTCACCGCGTTGTAGATTGTTTAATTCTCTTAGTTGCCGTTCTGCAAATGCAACTTGATCAAGAATTTTCTGCGCCTCCACCTGAAGCAGTTGTCCCGCATCGGTGATTTCAATTCTGCGACCAATGCGGTGAAATAATTTGACACCATATTCTGCTTCGATCGTCTGGATTGCCGCACTAACCGCAGGTTGAGTAATATACAGAGTTTCGGCTGCACGGGTGAAATGCAACTGCTCCGCAACGGCTAAAAAAATTCGCAATTGTTCAAGTGTCATTTATGAATCGCGCATTTAGCCTTTGAGATACAAGTCCTTGATTGGTATTTGTTATATTACCTAAACTCGCATAAACTGATCAAGAAAGCGGAAAATTCCTTTGAAGTTGCTGTTTTCGTTAAGAAAGTAGATGCTTAAGCCGAATGATTGCAGGCTGGAAGCGTACTAAAAGTTACATATAGCCTGGACTTACTCGTTATATACTGTAACTTAATAGACAAATCGTAGATAATAAAGCCGTACCGCCGAAGGAGCCACACAGGATGGGAATTGAAGTTCAAAACGTCTCAAAGCGCTATGGAGCGTTTCATGCCGTCGATCAAGTCAGCCTCAGCATCAAAACAAATTCCTTGGTGGCGCTGTTAGGTCCTTCAGGTTCAGGAAAGTCAACGCTGCTGCGAATGATTGCAGGATTGGAACAGCCCGATGGAGGGCGAATTGCCTTGCTCGGACGAGATGCAACCTATACTGCAGTTCAGAAACGCAACATCGGCTTTGTATTCCAGCATTATGCGTTGTTCAAACATTTGACCATTCGTGAAAATATCGCATTTGCCCTAGAGCTTCGCAAAGCACCAAAAGCAAGAATTCGAGAGCGAGTTGAGCAACTGCTTGAATTAATTCAGTTACAAGGATTGGGCGATCGTTATCCTTCTCAGCTTTCGGGTGGACAACGGCAGCGGGTGGCTCTGGCGCGTGCCCTTGCAGTTCAACCCCAAGTTTTATTGCTCGATGAACCCTTTGGAGCACTAGATGCCAAAGTTCGCAAAGAGCTTCGCACTTGGTTACGGCACCTGCATGAAGAGGTCAGCGTTACGACGGTTTTTGTGACGCATGATCAGGAAGAAGCGATGGAAGTTGCAGACGAGATTGTGGTGATGAACCAAGGCAAAGTTGAACAGGTCGGAACCGCTACTGAAATTTACGACCATCCCGCAAGCGCTTTTGTCATGAGCTTCATTGGTCCGGTGAATGTTGTCCCGATTCACTCAGGGATTTTGCCGGAGAATGGGCGTGATGGACTCAAGTCCGATCGCATCTTTTTGCGCCCACACGATATCAAGATCGACTTGGCACCCTCGGCTGAAGCGGTTCCTGCGCGGGTTGATCGAGTTGTCCATCTCGGTTGGGAAATCATTGTGGAAGTTCGGTTGGAATCTGGAGAGTTGGTGACTGCCAATTTAAGCCGCGATCGATTTAACCAACTGCAATTGCGAGTGGATCAGCCGATCTACATCAAGCCGAAATCAGTGAAAACGTTTCCAGCTTATGCGTGAGAGATAAGCTCACTTTTCTCATTGCGTTGAGCTTTTACTCAAGCAAGTTAGGGGCCTCTATAGCAAGCCTAATTCATTTGTAAAATCAAAGCCATTCTGCCCTCACCCTAGCCCTCTCCCTGGGGGAGAGGGAACAAGAGATTTGGCTCCCTTCTCCCTAGGGGAGAAGGGTTGGGGATGAGGGCGGAAAGGTTTATAACTCAATTAGGATTGCTATAGTGCAGATCGTGGAACTTTCTCAATAGCTTTGTTTTATTGAAATTCTGCGATTTGCGCTAAACTACACTAAATCGAGCGAATAAGTGTAGTTTATATGCAAGTAAATTCTCAGATTTGTACACTTCTGGAATTGTCGTCCAAAGTCGAATATACATTGCTAGCGCTTCTAGAGCTTGCAAGCCACCGTGATCAGCCTTATCCACTGACCTCTGCTGCAATTAACGAAAAGCACGACATTCCTGAACGCTATCTTGAGCAGATTTTGGCAACGTTACGCCGAGGTGGTATCGTTCGGAGTCTGCGCGGATCGAAAGGTGGATTTGTCTTAGCGCATGATCCGCATGAAATCACGCTCCTAGATATCGTTACGCTCATGGATGGGGAGCGTAAACAGCGGAATATTGATGCTGCTCCTACGGTCGAGCGGAAAATCATTTACAAAATCTGGTATGAAAACAATGCGCGATCGCAGGAACTCCTCGGATCGACCACGCTTAAGGATCTCCTCCAACAGCGAGATGCGCTCCAGCATTCAAATCCGATGTACTATATCTAATCTGCGTACAGCGCTCAATCAGCGGCTCCTAATTAATTGATAACTCAAATCAACTGATTTCTCTGCAATGCTTTGAAATCGCTCTGAGCAAGATATGGCAATGCAGTCCTTCGATGTTGTTTCTATAAAATACGGTAATCCTATCGGTTTATCGCTCTCTCGCCATTTTCCTGCTAATATACGGTAAGTTTATCGGACTGCTTTGGGTATGAGAGAGTTGGAAAAAGAACAGGAAGCAACGACAGAGTTCAGCCTCCGAGGATTGTCTCTAAAAAAAATTCGGGGCTGGCTCTTATTCGCGATCGGTTGGTTGCTCTCGCCGCTGTGCTGGTGGAATGACCTGATTTTCAATCTGCCTGTCGCATATGGATTTGGCTATGTTTGCAGCCTGTTCTCTTCTAGCTGGGTATTGCCAGGAACGGTGATTGGATACTGGTTCTCAAATTTAATCGGAATTCTGCTGATGCAAGCAGGTGCGACCGACGTTTTTCAATCCCAAGAGCGGAATTTGAAGAAAGAACTGCTGTGGGGTGTCGTTTCTTCTTCGATTTTTACGATCGCGGTTGTTGTACTCATTCAGTTAAAAGTGCTTGATCTCCCTGGCATTGATACAACCCTGCTTCTGGGAGGTCAGTAGAAATGGACTACTTACTGCTAACTGCGCTCAGCTTTGCCGTGGGAATCGTCGTCGGATTGACTGGGATTGGTGGTGCATCGCTAATCACGCCCATGTTAGTGTTTATGTTTCAAGTGCCTGCCTCAGTTGCCGTGAGTTCGGATGTCGTTGCAGCAACCTTAATGAAGGTGATTGGGGGAGTCAAGCACTGGCGGCAGCAAACAGTAGATTGCGCGGCTGTGAAGTGGTTAGCATTTGGTAGTGTGCCGGGTTCGCTCTGCGGCATTGCACTATTGCACAAATTAAGGAATGTTGAAAGTTTAAATTTAGATGGATTGCTATTGCATCTAATTGGATATGCAATTTTATTAGTAACGGGAACTGCATTATTACAGTTGTTGTTAATGACTCTCGCACCCCAATATGAACTGCCGACTCTACCCAAGCTAGATTTAGAAACTTATAGCGGGCGGGGAAGCGCGATCGCGATCGGTGCAATTCTCGGTTGCATTGTGGGATTAACAAGCGTGTCTTCGGGTTCGATGTTTGCATTGGTGCTAATTGCTTTCTTTCAACTCGATGCCCGCAAATTAGTTGGAACCGATTTAGCTCAAGCAGCAATCTTATTAGGGTTTACCTCGATCGGGCATTTGACATTGGGAACCGTAGATTGGAGCTTAGTGCTTCCCATTTGGCTCGGCTCAGTCCCTGGAGTGTTGATTGGGGCAAGACTTTGTAAGCTAATTCCGCAACGCCCGCTCCGATTTAGTATCTATTTACTTTTGGTCATGGTGAGTTGGAAATTAGCACATACAGCTTAGAGAACTAGCATTGTACCGATTGAAGAGAAGCGATCAGTTATGACATCCTCATTACTTCGATACCAAACCTTGAATCGCGTTCGGTTACGCCTAGAAATTTCAGCCTCATATCATCAAGAACCCATTCTTTCTCGTTTAGTTTCAGATTTTAACTTAGTCGTCAATATCACAGGTGCTAACCTCGGTAAGAGTAATATTGGCGAAAGCTACTGCGATATAGAAATACGAGGAACACCCCAGCAAATTAGCCAAGGGTTGATCTATTTGAAATCACTCAATGTGCTGATGAGGGGAAAGCCTAACACAACTGAAGATGACTGGTATTAATAGTTAGCAATTTTTCTAGAACGCTTTCAGCAGTTCGTAGGTTTTGCTCTCGACTAAAATGTAAATCCCTAATCCAATTAGCACGAAGGGAACAATTCGATCGCCATAGCGGGTAATGAATTGTGCAATTGCAGGATGACGGCTCAACGAATTCGCAACTATACACCAAACTGCAATCATGATAAAAAACACAGCTACAGTGATAGCTAGAGTAATCGGAGTGCTATTGGCAAACAAAGGAACATAGCTACCAATATTGTCGCCACCGTTCGCGATCGTTACAGTGGCAACCTGATAGGTTTGAGGAGCCAGAAAAGACTGTGGCTTATGGGCTAAAACTTCTGAATGAACGGTTTGAAGCGTTGTTTCTTCTTTTCGGAAGAAATGACTGAACCCAATCGCAATGGGTAGGAAACCGAGCAAGCCGAGCCAAGGACGAGGAATCAAGTACCCTCCAAAAAATCCAGGCAAACTGGCGAGAAGCAAGAGTCCGAAGCCAAGATATTGACCAAACCAGATGTGTTTCGGACGGAGCCGATGATCAACCTGTGCGAAAAACAGCATCAGAATCAAAATGTCATCGAGATTGGTAGCAGCAAAAGCGGCGATACTAGTTGTGATCGCAATTCCCACTTCTACAGGTGTGATTGCGAGCGGATTGAAAAAAAGAGTTTGAAGCATGAAGAAAGCGTCGTCCGTATCTGTTGTATATTAACGGAAGTTCTCCTAAAGTTCGATGATTGCTGAACCTTCTGGATTCTGAAACATAACCCTTAAAGCATTGAAAGTGCCGAAGAAGAACTCACAAGACTCTCAAATTGCCTTCAAAGTCATCCTGGTTTTGCTCTGTTTGGCGTTGCTTTCAAGCTTCTTTGCGATCGTCAATGCTGGAGAGCGGGGTGTTTTGATGCGCTTTGGTGCAGTGCAAGAAATAGTCTTGTCAGAAGGCATTCATCCAATCCTTCCGATCGTTTACACGGTTGAGAAACTCAGTGTTCGGGTGCAAAGCCAGGAAATCTCAGCCGAAGCATCCTCTAGAGATTTACAAGATGTCTATGCTGATGTTGCACTCAACTGGCATATCGTCCCCACAGAAGTTCACCGACTCTATCAGCAAATTGGCAACAAGCAGGCGGTGATCGAGCGCATTATCAGTCCAGCGGTCGAAGAAGTGCTAAAAGCCGTCATGGCGAAGTATACGGCTGAGGCGATTATTACCGAGCGTGGAACTGTCAAAGCTGAGGTTGATCAAGCTTTGACTGAACGATTACAGCCTTATCACATCGCTGTGGATGATCTGTCGCTGGTGCATATTAAGTTTTCAGAACGGTTTAGAGAGGCAGTCGAAGCGAAACAGGTGGCAGAACAGGAAGCAAAACAAGCAGAGTTTGTCGCACTGAAAGCCGCAAAAGAAGCAGAAGCGATCTCCAATCGAGCCAGAGGAGAAGCGGTTGCTCAACAATTGTTACGAGAGAGCTTAACGCCTGAACTTTTGCAGAGACAAGCGATCGAGAAATGGAACGGAAATTTACCGTTTATTGTCGGTGGTGAAGGGACAAAGCTATTGGATCTGAAACAACTGATTGAGACTAGCCAGAAATTGCAAGCGCCTCAGAAGTAGGCACCAATAAAGCTGTAGATCAAGCCAGAAAGAACTACGGCAGTAATTGCAGCATAGGTAAAGTCGCGCCAGCGAAGAAACGAGATGAATGAGAGAATGACTCGGACGATCGGCGTCGCAATCAGGATCAGTAGCCCAAACTGAATGATAGCGCGACGATGACCTGCAAACATTGCAGTGATAATCCCTGCGGGCGATCGATACATCGCAGGTTCGCCCCTGAAGACATGATAATCAACAGGTTCAGCCCCATGTCGAACAATGTAGAGAATGCCACCGATTAAGACAATTGCGCTTGCAAGCCACACACCAGATTGCAGTAAATTGCTAATCGATCGGGATAACTGTGCTTCATGAGAGGGCGTGAGGATTTGCGTTTCGAGGGTTGAAACCGCTTTTGGATCTGCATCTTGATACATCTATGCCCCTCCCATCAGGCTGTTATACACCATCTTAAGCGCCATCACGACGAGTACCAGACTAAATAGAATTCGTAGTGATTGAGTTTTCGCGCCGATTAAAACCTTTGCACCGAGCAATGCGCCAGGAAATACGCCTAGCATCACAGGCATTGCTAGTCCTGGATCGATATAGCCTCGCGCTAAGTACACACCCGCAGAAGCCGCAGCCGTGACTCCGATCATAAAATTGCTCGTTGTTGTTGAAACCTTGAATGGAAGCTGCATTGCCTGATCCATTGCTAAGACTTTGAATCCACCTGAACCAATTCCCAACAGTCCAGACAATGCTCCAGCGATCACCATAATGCTAAATCCGGTTGAAACCGACTGTGCTTCATAAGCGATTGCGCCATTTGGAGTGGGACAGGTTCCGTTCAACTGCAATTGTGCAGCAAGTGGATCGCTGGTCTCTGGTTGACAAAATTCCGGTCGCGATTGTTGAGCAAGGTAGGCTGAATAGAGCAAGGTGATTGCTAACACGATCGCCAACATCTTTACGGAAATGAAGGTTGCGATTAGCGCGCCAATTAAGGCACCGATCACGGTTGCAACTTCTAAGAACATTGCAATTCTCAGATTGGTAAGTCCTTGTTTAATGTAAGTCGATGCCGCTCCCGAAGAGGTTGCAATCACAGAAACGAGCGAAGCCCCGATCGCATATCGAATATCAATGTCAAACACTGAAGTTAACAATGGAACCAAGACGACACCACCGCCCAATCCTGTGAGAGCACCAAGAAAGCCAGCGACAAACGATCCAAACCAAACTAATAGCGAAAACTCTAAAATGTTCAAGGTAATCCTGCCCTTTTAACTCCGGGTAGACTGTAATTCATCCGGTAAAAGTGTTGTTTCTTCGTATGGGGCTTCGAGATGAGGGCGAATAATTAAGCTCACTCCGATCGCCCAAGCGAGAGAAATCATCCACCCTGCCAAAATATCACTGGGAAAGTGAACGCCTAAATAAAGACGAGTCCAAGCGATCATCACTACAAAGCCCGCTCCGATCGCACTGACCCATCCGCACCAGCGGCTCCCCCAAGTCAGAATCACTAAAGCCGCAGCTAGGGACATACTCGACATCGCGTGTCCACTTGGGAAAGAGAAATCGGTATGCGGTGTGAGCGTTTCCCATAGATCGGGACGATCGCGATGCAGCCAGATTTTTGCAGTGCGGTTGATTAAAGCACTGCCAAGCAGTGTGACCAATAGATAAGAGAGCGATCGCCAACGCCGTCGATACAGCAATCCAATCGAGATTAGGGTCGCAATGGGGAAAACGCCATAAAACACACCCAACGGAGTAATCGTTACCGCAATTCGATCAAGCATCGATTGAGCGGTGCTGTGAATTGCCGTGAGAATTGCTTGATCCCAAGCAAAAGTACCTTGTTGCCCAATGACGATCGCGAACTGCTCAAAGCCAATGAGTGGCAATACAACACCTGTGAATAAGAGCAGTAAGGTGCGCCATCGAGCTGCCAGAATTTGACGAAAGAATTGCGGAAACGATCGAGAAGTTGCCATTGATTTAACGCTGTCTAATCTTCAATTGGAGCATTGGGAGCAGTTGCCTCAACACTAGCTAGGGTTAGATCTGGGATGGGCAAAGTGCTGTCAGGTGATGCAGTCAAAGTTTTTGCGGCGGGTAAGTTAAGCTCAATTTCGCCATCTGGGTTGCTTGTAATCGTGAGTTGAGTTCCACTCACAAATTGCAGCGCGACCGGCTGGGTTAGCTCAGGTTGACCTGCAAGTTTTGCACCTGTGGGCAAGTAAATGCCATCACAGTTCCAATCATCATCTGTGGTTTTTCCAGTTCCGAGATAGTACAAGGTGCTGGGTTGAGGCGTTTTCTTCGCTTTGTGAGCGTAAACGGAGATCGTCTTCCCAGTTTCATTTCGGCATTGTGACCAGTCAGAAGCCGTTTCGAGAATGTACTTCTGTAAGTTCAATGCGCCAAGCTTTTGTTCAATTTCGACGGGACTTAGCTCTGAGTTTTTGGGATTAGATTTAGCGTTGAGCAAATCCGCGATCGCCGTTGTCACTTCAGTATATTCCGGTGTGGTCGTCAACTTAGGCGCATCGGCTAGAGCGGCAGGCACGATCGCAATCTGAATCAACATCACCAAAGCTACTAAGACTAGCTTAAATCGTTTCATCATCATTCTCCTAAAGTTCGTTTTGTTCAGGTTTCGTCAGGGTAGGAACGTGGGTACGCATGAGATGAATCAAACCCATGCTGCTAATCACCAAAGCAATCACGGTTAGTCCTCGATCTTCGAGCGTGTGGCTATCAATCAAAATCAGCACGCCCAAGCCGATTAACACAAAAGGAACGAGCTGATTCCCGTAGCGAGTGAGAGAATCCGCGATCGCATCAACCCGACTTAATCGATAGGCGGCATAGCACCAAACACCCACCATTGTGAAAAACGTGGTGATAATCACCAACAAGCTTTCCCAAGTTGCACTGGCAAACAAAGGGACATAGATGCCAATGTTATCTCCTCCATTCGCGAAAGTCACGGCTGCCACGCTGTAAGTTTGCGGAGACAGAAAACTGGTTAACCAATCGCTTTGTGGTTGCTCGTTGGATGACTCATCCTCAGGCTCATCAGAGTCGGGATTGATCAATCGAACCACACCGATCGCGATCGGCACAAGTCCGAGCAATCCAATCCAGGGACGCGGAAACAACGCACTTCCAAAGAAGCTGGGCAGGGTTGCTAATACCAGCGCTCCAAATCCCAAATATTGCCCCGCTACGATATGTCTGCGGCGGAACAGAGCATTCACTTGCGCGAAGAACAACATCAGAATCACGATGTCATCTAAGTTTGTGGCAGTGAAAGCAGTGATGCCTGTAGAAAATGCTTTGATCAATTCATTCATCGCTAATCAACCTTTTTTTGCTCTGCGTGATGGTCATGAATGGCTTCAATCGATCGCTGCATTTGTCGAGCTAATCGCGGGAAACGGTAACGCTGGAACACAAACCAGGCAAAACCTACGGCAACATACAACAAAAACAGATAGGGAAAGACATTGGCAGGAGGCTCTGGAACTGGAAACAAATCGCTGCCAGGAATCCCGATCGTTCCCAAGACGGGAAGCATCATAAATGCAACCCCAAAGACAGAGACGACAATGTTCTTCAGACGGAGTTGACCCAAGCGATGCAGGTACACCGGAGCCGCGATCGAGATCAGAATGTACACTAGCAAAAAGCCATAGGTGCAAATTGTGCCAAAATAACCTTGACTTTCAAACGGAGTGACACCAAACAATAAAACGGCTGTCGGGATCGCAAAGGTTAGGAGCGAAGCGAGCGCGATCGCCGTATGCGGTGTGAGATTCTCTTCGTGAGAAGCACCTAGCGAGGTATGAAACACACCATGCCGCGCCATCAGAAACAAGACTCGTGCAGTTGGATTGATACAGCCCAGCGTACAAGTAAAAAAGCTCAACAGTGCTCCTAAGCTGATCAAGATGCCTAAGAAATCTACGCCTGCTTGGTGCGCTAGGAAGTCAAGCGGTGCTTCTGTTTTTGCCAGATCGACCGATGCACCTTGAAATGCTAAAACTTCGACGTAAGCCATGAAAATGAAGAACAATCCTGCCAGAATCGTACTCTGCGTGACCGACTTTGGAATCGATTTGAGGGGATTTTTGGCTTCATCTCCGAGCGAAGTCGAGCTTTCAAAGCCCGAAAATCCAAACACAACTAAGACAATTCCCGCCGTGATCCCGCCCGGAGTTGCGTTTTGTAATGTGAGTTGAGCCGGATCGATCGCAAATCCCTTGTGTCCCCAAATCAGAATGCCGAGCAGCAAAATAGAAGCGATCGATGCGCCTTCCAGCAGCAACATCATTTTGGCAGAGAGTTGAATGTCTTTGTGGGCAGCATACCAAGCCGCAGCCACTCCCACCGCAAACAGCGTCAAGATATGAGTATGAATGCCAACATAACCCAGCAGCTTCTGTCCAAAAATCGCAAAGCCGCACAAAGTAGACATTCCGGTGAACAAGTAAGCCAAAATCAATCCCCAACCGCTCAACATCCCTGCGGTTGGACCTAATCCTTTCACCACATAGGAATAGAGCGACCCCGGAGAAGCAGAGCGGCGGGCAAATTCGTTAATGTTGATGCCCACGAAAAGCAGTCCGATCATCCCCAGCAAAAAGCTGAGCCAAGTGCCATTTCCTGATGAAGCGTAGATTAAGCCCATCACCGCCGCTGGGACTGTCGTTGGAGCAAGCACTGCAAAAGATTGGGCTAACACCTCACCGTAAGAGAGACACTCTCGCTTTAAGCCATGCAGGCTTGGAGAGATAGGAATTTCAGCAGTCATGATAGAGCGTTCCTTGTAATGTTTGAGAGCCGGGGTCTGTCTGTATGTGTGAATGGATAAGGTTTGCCCGATTCAAAATCGATTTAGATTTGTTGTTTTTCACTGTATTCCTATTACTTGATAGAAGCAAGTAGTCTTTCTTGTCAAAACGATAAACCGAGATGATTGAAGCGAAATGTTATAAAAATATGAAATTAATTTTTGCCGTATCTGAGAATAAACCTTTGAATAAAAAGACTTCTAAGGATTTCAAGCAAATAAAATAAGTGCAGAATTTCACCTAATCCAATCACCTTTATAGGCTTTAAAGAGGATAAGAAATACTGAAAAATTTCATTTGCTACTAAAATAATCACCTCAAATTTGACCTAATTACGGGAATTTCTGAACTAGGAAGTTACCGATAGTTTTAAAGCCTTTAGAAGTGCGATCGAGATAATTTTTGAGCGCAAAGATGAGCTTCTGTGTTGCATCGTTCTAGCTTAGATTCTGCAATCAAGTGACTGTGATGCGGATTTCACCTAGACGGTAGCAGGGTGATCTCCTGCTCGACTGGGGCTGTATGTTTCACAGATTTCAGGATCGTGTTACTATCTAATCTAAGTAAATACGGTAATTCAATCGGTTTATCGTATTTATTGAGTGATCGCACCGTTGGGTCAAGTAGAAATCTCTAAAAACTCAATGTGAAGATCGCTCAGCACAATCTCTCCTGTCTATCATCCCGTTCGCTAATTCAATTTCTGCATCTTTGCAAATAGATGAGCCTGTGCCGACCTAGGGCTACCGCGAACCAACGGGAGAATGAATCCTTGACAGTTGAAAGTTACGAGAACCTTAACCACTGAAATATGGGTCAGGAAATTTGATGAATCGTGCTACTCCCCTTCTCACCCTAACGCTGGTCTGTATCACTACTCTGCTTATCCTGCTGAGCATACTTCTTATTCCCTTGTTCTTTGGAGGGATCAGCTAGAGCATCTATCTACTTAAGTTAGTTAATCTCTGCAATGTCTAACTTTTCGATGCTGTCGGGCTTGAGATCTTTGTCGATTTGTGGAATTCTAGAAAATAGATTTGTCCAGTAAACCGGTCGAAATACCGTATTTTTGGAGCGCTCATTCCTTTTACAACCCTCATCATTTCAGGTTAAGGTCATGATTCGGAAATTACTGCGTCTCAGGCTGAAGAAGCCCAAAGTTCTAGCGGTGTTAGCTGCGCTGCTAGTTAGCCTCATTGCCATTCCAGCTTTTTCGGGTTCGCCGTTAATGGCAAGCCAAAGTGCAACCATTCAGTTTGTTTCCCCGGATTGGGTAGCGAAAAATAGCAGCGATCGCAATCTCCGGGTTCTAGATGTTCGCATTAACCCATTGGAGTATTTTGCAGGGCACTTGCCAAATGCCGTTCATATTGCAGACAACACATTTCGCGGTCCCAACGGCTTGCTGCCTGTGCAATATTGGAACACAAGCAAGTTAGGGCAGCTTTTCTCGCAAGCAGGGGTATCAAATAATAGCCGCGTGTTGGTGTACTCGGATGGGCGCGATGTTCTCGGCGCAACTATGGTGGCTTATTTGTTAGAACGATCGGGCGTGAAAGATATTGCTGTGTTAGATGGTGGATTTGCGGCGTACAAGACATCTGGGCAACCTGTAACCCAAGAATTTCCTAAGTATCAGCCGACTCGCTTTACCGTTCAGGATAATCCCTTAATTCGAGTGACGCTTGCGGACGTGCGCGGCTTTCTGAATCAACCAACAGTCAAGTTCATTGATCCAAGACCACCTAAATTGTTTAGTGGTGAAGAGAAGATCTGGACGCGCAATGGTCATATTCCGGGAGCGCGAAACATTCCTTGGGTATCGTTTACAACGGGCAATCCAGCGACGAGCGAAGGAAACTTCCACAAGCTGAAGTCTTTGGATGAAATTAAGCAAATCCTAGCATCGAAGAAGATTACGCCTGCGGACAATGTGATCGTATCGTGCAGCACCGGGCGGGAAGCAACATTACAATACGTCGTGCTGAAACATCTATTGAAGTATCCCAAAGTGCGGGTTTACGAAGGATCGTGGACGGAGTATAGCCAGTCAGATCTACCTGTTGAAACGGGTGCTGATAAGGTGGCTTAACGAGTGTTCTCGATGTAGTGATGCAAGCAGATGCACCCTGTCTGTCAGCAGTTTATTGCTCCTGTACAAAAAGGTAGATCATGCTTGTATCGCTGCAATTTTATAGTTCGTTTTGGGTAGGTAACTTACGATGAAATTTATCTTCATTTCTTTGTTGACAGTTGGAGCAGTTGCAGGTTTCACGATCGCTGCTCCAACTTTAATTTCGGATTCGTCTAGATTGCTTGCTTGCACACCGCCTTCTGATCCGCCCCGAAAAGAACCACCCGGATCTTACTAAAAGCTCGAAGCACGATCGTCGCGGGGCTGCTTTGCGATCGTGCTTTATCTCGTCTAAATGCAGTGTAATAGGAAAGTTTATGTCCTCAAATATTGAAGAACCAAGCATTGTCAATCGTCTACTCACGATCGCGCCGAAGTTGCTTGAAAATGCTCGTCTTACCTTGCTCCCACTTACAACAACAAATTTGTTGCTGATTCACTGCGAACAGGACGTAACAATTGATCCAATGCTGTATCTAGAGCTAATTCCGATCGCTCGTCTGGTTCAGGAGGAGTTCGGTATTAGTCAAATTTGTATTCACAATGCTCAACGACAGAGGATTTTTCACTGGAGCAGTGTGGAAATTATTGAAATGGCTAGGAAGTTCAATCTAAAGATTTAGCGCTCTGAATCATCTTGTTTATTCAACGATCGTGCTTCATCCTATCTGATTGTTTTAATTAGTTCTGATGTTCTTTATCCTTCGATCGAACAAGAAGAGCTTGCCGCCTTAATTCCAAACGCAACGCCTACGACACTTCATTATCCGCATGGTCATGACGCTTTTCTGATGGACATGGCGACATTAAACAATTTCGTTGTTCAGTTTCGTAGCTCTCTTCGGCAATCCCAGAGCGCAGTGCAATTAACGAACTCGCCACACAATTTATCAGTTGCTTCTACTGATGTGTCTATGGCTTGGTAATTTAGATGTAGTACATCGTAATCGGCTGCTGGAAATAATTGCGTTTGTCTAGAAGATCTTGCAAGCTGTTTTTCTCCAGCACATCATCTGCTGCTTTTCTCACGGTTTGCCAAATTTCAGAAATAGCCCTGACCGAAACAGACTCAGAATCATCGTTCGCCTCAGATGAATCGCCCCCTTCCATACAGCTGACGATTTCAAGCAGCGTAATCTTCCACGGCGGTCGCGATAAAAGATACCCTCCTTTCTTTCCACGCTCACTCGAAATTAACCCTCCTCGTCTCAGGGTTGCCAGTAATTGCTCTAGGTAGCGATCGGGAATATTCTGAGCAGCTGCGATCTGACGAATTTGGAGCGTCTCACCACTGTTGTAAATGGAAGCGAGTTCCAGCATCGCCATGAGTGCATATTTTGTTCGACCTGAAAGTTCTAGAAGCATGGCGGAGTTTCGGGAAAATGAGCAAGCCGTTTTAGAATTAGGGCAAACGTATTTTTCTATTTATCGATCGAGGTATGGACTTTTCTCAAAATATAGGGTCTTATTCATAACTTCAAATATTATTTGTTCTTAAAATCATCACCTTAATTTATTATGCACCTGAACGCCTCACTTCAACAAATCCGTTGTCTAGGTTGCTACATCAGATATTAAGAAACATTTTCGATAGAACGAGTACAAGAAACGAGATTCTCAGCAGTCGGGCGGCTTATAGGCTTTTAAAGAAATGATCTCAATTCTCCTAAAAGTCGATTGGATTATGTGGTTATTCCTGGAAGAAGTCAGTAACATAGAGGTAGATGTTTTCTCATTAGAATGACAAATGAGTGCTTGCCCCTGCTGCTCTAACAAACTACTTCGCCATATTCGTAGAACAGGAGTGTACTGGTTTTGTCATACCTGTCGGCAAGAAATGCCTAATCTTCAAGCTACCAGTCAAGCAAGGGGCACAAAGCTCACTTCATAAGCTCTACGAAGCAAATATTTTATGATTTGGTAAGATCATGACTTTCTTCATAACGTGAAGTTATGAAACTAACAAAAAAGAATGCTTGCTTTTATCGTTGTAAATTCTTAGGGTAAAAGCATATCAAATTGATTATGCAAATGATGAACCCTAACATTGATACAAAAATCGATTGGCAACCGTTGCTCGATCGCCTTCAGTTCCAGGGTGAGAAGCACCTGCCTCAATATCCAGGAGATTTGAAAGCTGATCTACTGGCTCATGCAGGGCTGAACGATCACGCCAGAGGTGAAACTGCATATCAGTTAGCAGTAGAGATTGCGCGTCTCACGACCTGCTGCGACCCGGAGATTATTTATTGGTTTTCACGACTGGTTGACTTGATGAAGGTTCAGCCCTCTGAAGCAGAATGTCGAAAAGTCCTGCTTGTTGATTAACTCATCGGTTCGCTTTTGTCTTTAAGGCATCAACGATCGAGTTGAACTTAACTTAGTCTTGGCTATGGTGTGCATTTGCACGGTTGGAAACTAGAAGCTGTATTGCTCGTTGGAGTTTATCTAGCTCAGAGGATATGAATTTTAGGCTTTTTGTTTCTCACTAAAGTTTTGCATAGGTAGATTTTCTATTGTTAATCCCCTAAACGCGCTGTCTTAAATTCCGAAGAATCAAATTGGCGATTCTTAAATGTTTTACAAAAGGCGCGATCGTGCTAGTATCAGATTCTATAAATACGGTAAATCGGTCGAATTAATGTGTTTTTCAGATGATCTTTGTTGATCGCCTTATGTAGCTATCCTGCACTTCTGTTAGATCCGAGGCTTGCTCATGCAGTCCATTCTTCCCTGTGTTGTTTCCCGATTGCCAGCCCAATCTGCAACGCGAACGTTTAAACGTCGATCAACAATTCCGCTTCAACAAATTGCGCTTTGGCGAATTGAATCGGGAGTGGTACGAACCCTCAGTTGGCTAGAAGATGGCTCAACCGTCACATTGAGCTTATGTGGCGCAGGAGATGTAGTTGGGAAGTTTCTCTGTGCGATCGATCCCTATCAAATCGAGTGCCTAACTGATGTTGAGGTCACGCCACTTTCTCCGAATGAGTGGCATCCTGATCCTGCTTTTCTACTGGAGCGAGTACAGCAGGCTGAAGAGTTCATGTTGATTCGCAGCCATCGCCGAGTGGAGGAGATGCTGTTAAAGCTACTCACTTGGCTATCGAAGAAGTTTGGGCGTGAAGTGCAGCATGGACACTTGATTGAACTGCGCCTGACGCATCAAGACTTAGCAGAAATGCTAGGAACCACTCGCGTGACGATTACCCGTGTCCTTAAGCAATTCGAGCAGCAAGGCATTGTTCAGCGACTGCCGAATCAGGTGACATTACTGCAACCGGAAGCAATCTGGCACTACGAGATTTAAGGCACTAAGAATTAATCCGCTGAGATTGGGTAGCATTCGGGGCAGGTGGTTCTGGCGTGAAGATAGCGACTGCGGTTGCAAAACTGAGCGCCAAGAGAAATAGAACCGCGATCGTTTCTAAATCTGACTTCAACAGCTTTAACCAAGATTGTTTCTGCCGCCGTCGAGCAGCGACAATAGTCGAGTAAGTATCAAGGCTAAAGTATATTAGTTGCAGATTTAAGTGCAGCTTGATCTGAGGATATTTTACAAGCTTTGGTTTGTGCTTTCCCAAAACAGTACGATAAAGCAGTACGACACAATTTAACCTAAGTAATTTAGCCCAAATCAAATATTTGGGCTTTTAAATTTTGTTGTCTGTACTTTCTACTTTCAGCACTAATTGATTGATAAGCTGGCAGTAGAAAAGTCATCAGAAATTAAGAACTTATATTGTGATCTGGAGAAGGTTTGGATGCCATGATCCTAAGCGCTCATTTCTGATGACAATACTTTTTGCAGTTCTAAACAGGAACCTTAATTGTTGATCGCTGCTGCTCAACGATCGTTAAATGATGTTGATTGACAGGTCTTGGTAATTCAAGATGCTCTCGTAGTGTAGCTCCTTCATACTCCGTCCGGAACAATCCTCGTCGCTGCAATTCCGGGATGACTAGATCCACAAAGTCATCTAGACCATTCGGTAAATAAGGAGGCATGATGTTAAAACCATCTGCGCCTTCATCAATAAACCACTCCTCAAGCTGGTCTGCAATTTGCGCTGCAGTGCCCACGATCGTCCAATGTCCCCGCGCTCCAGCAATCCGAAAATAAAGCTGTCGAATGGTTAGATTCTCTCGGTGAGCGAGTTCGATTAATAGCCTCTGACGGCTCTTTCCACCATTCGTTTCTGGAAGGTCTGGAAGCAAAGCATCAACCTCATAACCTGACAAATCAGCACCGATCATACTTGAAAGCAGTGCGATTCCCACCTGCGGATGAATCAACTCTTGAAGCTGATTGTATTTATCTCTTGCTTCTTGCTCAGTTCTGCCAATGACTGGAAACACTCCCGGCATAATCTTGACGTGATCCGGCGATCGTCCATGCTGTACAACTCTTGCTTTGACATCTGCATAAAACGCTTGAGCATCTTGCAAAGTTTGTTGAGCCGTAAAAATAACTTCTGCGGTCTGTGCCGCAAGATTCTTACCATCTTTAGAAGAACCTGCCTGAATAATCACCGGGTAGCCCTGCGGAGGTCGCGCCACATTGAGCGGACCTTTCACCGAGAAATGCTCACCTTTATGATCTGGTATGTGCAACTTATCTGGATCAAAATACAGCCCAGAAGCTTTGTCGCGCAAAAAAGCATCATCTTCCCAACTGTCCCATAAGGCGGTGACAACCTTGAAGAACTCTAGTGCGCGATCGTAGCGTAATGAATGTTCCATATGTCGATCGCGATTAAAGTTCAGGGCTTCCGCTTCAGTTGAGGAGGTTACTAAATTCCATCCTGCGCGACCCTTACTCAGGTAATCGAGTGAAGCAAACTTACGCGCTATATGATACGGCTCATTAAAGGTCGTTGAAGCGGTTGCAGCAAGACCGATTCGCTCTGTAACCACAGACAAGGCAGATAGCAGTGTGAAGGGTTCAAAATAAGCCGTGAATTGTCCCAACCGGCTCGAAGCAGGTGTTCCTTGTCCTCGGTCAGCAACGGCAACCACATCCGCAAGAAATAGCATATCGAACTTACCGCGCTCTGCGGTTTGAGCAATCTGCGTATAGTGCTGAAAGTTAAGTCCACCGTCGGCTTGGGCATCAGGATGCCGCCATGCTGCCACATGATGCCCCGATCCTGGCAAGAATGCACCTAGTTTTAATTGCTTTTTGTTTCTATTCATAGCGGATGTCCTAGAGTTCTATATGCGTAGAAGAGTCAAAACGGTAATGTAGCTGCCGTTTCTGTATTGCTGTATTGATTGGGCGATCGCGATTGTTACAGGGTTCACTTTGCGATTAATACGTTGATTGCGAGTGATGAAATAATTTACGATATGTCTATCGATTAAGTCAAGATTAAACTTAAACGGAGAGATAGCAGCATTCCAGCAACATAAGATAGTTCTGATGAACCGAATTGAAGTGATCAAAGTAACAAAGATTTTTGAAATTGCTGTGATTGAATGAGGAATCCTTTTCAGAAACAATCAGAAATTATTACAATGCAACATTCTCAGGGGTTCTTCAAAAGCGTTGGAGGACTCAGACTTTACTATCAAAGTTGGCATCCAGTGCGTAACACTCGTGCAGTCCTAGTCCTACTTCACGGCTTAGGCAGCCACAGTGGTAGATTCAACAATATTGTTCAATACTTAGTTCCTGCTGGATATGCAATCTATGCACTAGACTTACGGGGTCATGGGCACTCATCAGGTCAGCGTGGTCACATCAATTCCTGGTCTGAATTTCGCACTGATCTAGATCTGTTCTTAAGACAGATTCAATCGACAACGAATCTTCCTTGCTTTGTGCTTGGACATAGTATAGGGGGAATGATTGCCCTGGAGTATGCCTTACACTTTCCGGCTGCTGTTCAAGGTGTGATTACGATCGCTCCTGCCTTTGGATTGAACGGCATTTCAGCGAAAAAGATTCTCCTGGGGCGCAGCTTATCGCGAATTTTACCGCGCTTCACACTCAAGGTTGGCATTGATCTCGAAGCGATTTCCCGCGATCGCACCGTTCTCAATGCTTGTGCTCAAGATCCTCTGGTTCATTCTTGTGGCAGTGCCCGTTTGGGAACGGAGTTATTTGCGACGATCGCACGAGTTGAAGCTCAGGCTGCACACTTGCAAGTTCCGATCCTCATTCTGCATGGCGGAGATGACCAGGTTGCTCATCCTGAAGGAAGTCGTGCATTCTTTGAACAGTTATCAGTCCTCGACAAAGAGCGACGGGAATATCCAGGAAGCCGTCATGCGCCTCACAATGACATTAACTATGAAGAACTCCTGATTGATTTGGAGCATTGGTTAAACTGTCGTACAGCAAAATCGATTACATCGTACTCTACACAAAACACACGATGAGCTACAACACTGATTGTTGTAATTGCTGAAACACCCCAGGAACTCTTCTAGCCCATAGTCGCCAGAATGCCATTGAATGGCGTGAACATTAGAGCGATCCAGTATTCGGCTTGATCGTTTTAGTCACGCCACTCAATGATTCTTGTATTGGAGAACCTGAGGAAAGTTTTTCTGCATCACACAGATAATTAGATTTAAGCAATTTTGTAATCCACTTTACTTGCTCAGTCGAATTGCAGTGTGACATACTTGGTGAAATTAAATACGGTAATTCTATCGAATTAACGTAATTTCTAGAATTGTTTATGGTGATTGACACACAAGGGCTAACTGTTCGGACAGATGCGGAGGGCGCGATCGCTGCTCTCGACCGCTTCATCGACCAATCTCTGTACTACGGCAATCAAGCTGAATCCGCAATTTTACAAGCGCTATCCCTCGATCCGACCTGTGCGATCGCGCAAGCGTATGCAGCCGCGTATTACCTTTCTCAAGAAACTGCGATCGCGCATCGCACTGCTATGGCTCATCTCAAAGTTGCACAACAGTATGCACCCATCGCAACTGAACGAGAGCAATGGTATATCAGCGCGATCTCGGCTTGGGCGCGGGGGGACATATCTGAAGCCATTAATCTGCATGAAGCGATCGCGCTTCACTATCCCCAAGATTTGATCTCGGTTCAACAGGGACAATATCACTACTTTTATCGGGGAGATGCGAGACGATTGCTGCAAATTGCTGAAAAAGTGCTGCCTATGAATTTAGACAGCCCGCATCTCCACTATTTATATGGAATGACTGCGTTTGGATTAGAGCAGTGTGGTGAGGTTGATCAGGCGATGAAAGTCGGATTACAGGCGATCGCATTGAATCGTGCTGATCCGTGGGCACAGCACGCGATCGCCCATGTGTTAGAAGAGCAGAACCGCCCCGCAGCAGGCATTGCTTGGATGGAGAAGCATTCGGATACTTGGGAGCAATGCAACTCAATGCTATACACCCATAATTGGTGGCACGTTGCACTGTACTACTTAGCGTTAGGCAATGTTGAAAAGGTGTTAGCGCTCTACGATCAACACATTTGGGGAAGAGCGAATTCGTTCTCATCAAAAGATCAAGTTGGAGCGATCGCAACCTTAATCAGATTAGAGTTGCAAGGTGTAGAAGTTGGGCAACGCTGGAACGCGATCGCTCCTTATCTTCATGCACGCTTGCACGAACACAGATTACCGTTTCAAGATTTGCATTATGTTTATGCACTAGGGCGTGCAGGATACACGGATTGGGTGAATGATTTGCTGCACAGTTGGACAAGTCATGCACAACGAGTTACACCTGAATCACAGTCCATTTGGCTTCAGGTCGTTCTTCCTGTTGCAAAAGGGCTGATTGCCCATGCTCAAGGCAATTGGACAATCGCGATCGCGCAATTGCAGCCAAACTTACCAAAGCTACAAGCAGTCGGTGGAAGTCGAACTCAACGGAAATTGTTCGAGCAAATCTATCAACACGCAGTCTTGCAGCATGAATCTCAGTGGCAAGCCTTTAAAGCTGGCTAAAACGAGAATTGGTCACAGTGTCATAGATTTTTGCGATTGCATCATAATACTGGGTTGTCACGGCGGCATATCGGCTCACATTCATTCGAGCCATTGCCGCCTTTAATTCTGCATCGGGTTGCAGTAATGCAGTTTGAATTCGCTCGATCAAATCTTCACCTAACTGTTGAGAAACAACAATTGGCGGCATCGGACAAGGATCACTCGATTCAACAATGCGGATCTGATCTGCAAGTTCAGGAAATACGCGCAGTTCTTGCTCTAAAACGGTGCTGTCGATCGCAGCACAATCGGCTTTTCCCTCAATCACCCAGCGAATTGAGGTCTGATGCGAACCCGATTGAACGGCTTGTCTGAAAAAGTGAGTTGAGCGCTCTTGCAATAAGCGATACCGCAGTAGATAATAACCGCTATTCGAGCCAGGGTCGTTGTAGCAAACCGTAGAATTTGCTAAATCTGAGAAGCGATAGAACGGGCTATCGGCACGAACAATAACATCTGAGAAATAAATTGGACAATTCTGATATCGATCTGCTTGCATCACCGGAGCCGCGATCGCTCTCAATTGTCCCGGTGCAATGCGATCGTTCCGAATAAATGGCAATCCACAAATAAAGGCAAGATCAATCTGACGATCTCGTAGGTCATCGAGCGGATCGCGGTCGCTCGCGAGAAGTTGGATCTCACAGTGAAGCGTTTGACTTATCGAACGTGCGATCGCCTGATAATGCTGCATCCAATTGGGAGCTAAATAAGAAACAGCATTCAATGAAACAAGTTGTGCTTTCTGAATCATTCGAGGCAACTGTAGAACATTCCTTCTGTATAATAATCAAAAATCTACCGAGTTACCGTAGTTATAGATTCAGGTTGATGTCAGGCGCGAAATGATATTGATAGGAGTTCAAAGGTGTTGTTTTCGGATTCTCCCACTACGATCGCGATCGTCGTCAGCAACACTTTACTGTATTGAACAAGCTCATAGTGTAAACCAGAACTATGACGAGAATTATTCTCCAGTCATTGTTTACTAATAACTTTTACTTGTCGTTTTGACAAACAATAGTATTTGCTCTTATGGAATAAGAACAGTACCTTGAGATTACGGCGTGTTTAGGACAGATACTAATTTGGGAGAAATTCATGAAACTTACATCTAAAAAGTTATCTCAATGGCTCGTAACAGCATTTCTAGTCTTTGTAGCAGGGACTTTTCTGTTTGATCAGTCGAGTGCGCTGGCAGTATCAACGCAGTCTCCTACTCAGACTACGATCTCACCAGATTCATTAATTGCCGCTCAAACCACCGTCCCTCTATCAACGGTTGCAGACAATGTTAGACGTTTACTGAAAACAAAGGAATGTGTGGGCTGTAACCTAGTTGGAGCAGCTTTGAAAGATGCGAATCTACAGGCTGCGAACTTGGAAGGAGCAAATTTGCAGAAGGCGGGATTGGAGCGAGCGAACTTACAGGGGACAAACCTGGCTGGGGCAAACCTGCAAGGAGCGGATTTGGGTAAAACGAACATTGCAGGTGCAAACCTTGAAAGAGCCAATCTATTTGATGCGGATCTGGAGAAAGCTAATCTGCAAGGAGCCAACCTACAAGGGGCAAATCTACAGGGAGCAGATCTGGAAAAGACTAACTTGACAAATGCAAGAATCGAAGGCGCAGATCTGCGTGGAGCCGATGTAGAAGGTGCGATCGGCTTTAGAGGAACTACAATTCAGTAGCTCCAATAGGTTACAAACCAGAATCTATATTGTTTGAATTGTTTACCCAAACCAAGATTGGAGCCGCTTCCAAGCGTCTCTGCCTCACGAAGAACGATAATTGGAAGGCATGAGGCGCATCATATTTTGGAGTGAGTGCGGTAGAGCCAGCTACAAGCCGTTTATGCGGTTCCAATCTTGATGTCTGGCTTGTAAGCCTCATACAGTTCGGAAATTTGACCTCTTCAGCACTGATGTGTAGAAAAATGAGAACGTTATTAGCGATCGAAATGACGGGAATATCGGAACTTAGAGAGCGATCGATGGCTCCAGTGCAGATTATGAAAAATTATCTCGCTCGTATTCCGCATTGCTTCTCGTGGGGTTTCAATCTCCCAAACATCACGAACTTTACGTTCGTAACTCTCTGATTCCTTCGTCCCCCAAGGTTCACCTGCCGAAATTTCTCGCTCAATCAGATTGTGAAATATCATAGTCCCACCGCATCTAAATTAAGTGAAATGGTGAAATCAGTCTACGGTAGTGATTGATTGTTGTTGCTTTGGAAATTTCTCATTCGCAACAATCTCTCCAAACGGGCTGAACATCACTTTCTGCTCGGTTGGAGTGAAGTGACTTAAAGGCAACTTAGGAAATAGCAATTCTGCGACGCGATAGGCTTCTTCCAAGTGTGGATAGCCTGACAGAATGAAGGTATCAACTCCGATGTTGGAATACTCCAGCATTCGCGCCGTGATCGTATCTGCATCTCCGACTAACGCCGTTCCCGCTCCTCCTCGTACCAAACCAACACCCGCCCACAGATTCGGACTAATTTCCAATGCTTCACGACTCCCGTTGTGCAACTGAGTCATGCGTTGCTGTCCTTCAGAATCCATTCGGGCATAAGCTTTCTGTGCAGTCGAGATCGCGTCCTCATCAACATACCGGATCAATTGATTCGCAGCATCCCAAGCTTCACCTTCTGTCTCGCGCACAATAACGTGCAGGCGAATGCCGAATTTTAGCGATCGTCCTTGTTGTTCCGCCAATCGCCGCACCGATTGAATCTTTTCAGCAACCTGTTCTGGTGGTTCACCCCAAGTTAAATAGGTATCGACGTGCTTTGCAGCAATCTCTTTAGCAATCGGTGAAGAACCCCCAAACCAAAGCGGAGGATAAGGTTTCTGAACGGTCGGAAACAGCAGTTTTCCACCCTGAACGTTGAGATGGTCACCTTTCTGAGTGACTTCGTTTCCTTGAGCAATTTCGCGCCAAATCGCTAAAAATTCATCGGTTAAGCGATAGCGATCGTCGTGGCTCAAATGCAGTCCATCACCCGCTAATTCAACTGGATCACCACCTGTTACCACATTGATCAACAAGCGTCCATTCGATAGTCGATCGAAGGTTGCCGCCATCCGAGCAGCAACTCCAGGAGAAACTAATCCCGGACGTACTGCAACCAGAAACCGCATTCGTTGCGTCAACGGCATCAGTGTAGAAGCAACAATCCAGGCATCTTCGCAAGAACGACCTGTTGGCAGCAATGCTCCGAAAAAGCCTAAATGATCGACTGCTTGAGCAATTTGTTTCAAATAATCATAGTCCGTCGCTCGTCCCCCGATCGAGGTTCCAAGGTAACGACCATCTCCGTGAGTTGGAATAAACCAAAGAACTTGCATCAATGCTTCTCCTGATTGTCTATCTGCGTACTGGAACTTCAAAAATTGATAAATCAGCCGAATTCCGAGGCTTAGAAGCCTTCTCTGATTGCATGACTCGTGCTAGAACCTGCTCAACGAGATGGATAAAGGCTGGACTACTGCGATCGCGAGGGCGTGGCAGAGAAATCGGAAGGTCGATCGCAATCTCACCTGCTTCGAGCAAAATCACGCGATCGGCAAGTGCGACTGCTTCATCGACATCGTGTGTCACCAGTAGAGCAGTAAATTGCTGCTCCTGCCAAAGCTGTTCGATCAAGTGCTGCATCTCACGCCGAGTCAGAGCATCTAAAGCACTGAGCGGTTCATCGAGAAGCAGTAGACGCGGATTGCTCACTAACGCTCTTGCTAAAGCAACACGCTGCTTTTGTCCTCCAGAAAGAACTAGTGGAAAGTCCTGCGATCGCTCTTCTAATCCAACTTGCTGCAATGCCCAAATTGCTTTATCTTTCCAGCGATGCCGAACCCCTAATCCCACATTGTTCAGCACTCGCTTCCAGGGCAACAATCGCGCATCTTGAAACATGACACGGGCATTGGAATTGAGAGAGCGCAAAGGTTCTCCGTTTATCAAAATTGTGCCGCTTGTCGATCGCTCTAATCCTGCAATCAAGCGTAATAACGTGCTTTTGCCGCATCCACTCCGACCGACGATCGCAACGAACTGACCTGCTGCAACCTCTAAATTTAGGTCACGCAAAACGCGCTGCTGACCGTAGGTTTGGCTTAACTGCCGGAGTTGTAAGGCTGCTCCTAAACTGGGTGATGTCATTGATTTCCCTGCCTTAAGCAATTTGATAACTGGGGTGCCACTGTAGCAGCTTTGTTTCTAAGAATTTCGCGATTGTATCTGCAACTTTTCCAAGCAACGAATACATCAAAATGCTGAATACCACGACATCTGTTCTCATGAATTCTCTAGCATTCATCGCCATATATCCGATTCCAGAATCAGATGCAATTGTTTCAGCAACAATTAGAGTGAGCCACATAAAACCGAGTGCATATCTCAAGCCGACAAGAATCGAGGGAATTGCTCCAGGTAAAATGACCTGCCAAAACAACCCTGTAGAACTTAAGCCGTATACTTTTCCCATTTCAATCAACCCTCGATCGACTGTCCGAACTCCGTGAAAAGTATTGAGATAGATGGGAAAAAATACGCCAATTGAAACTAGAAAGAGCTTTGCTTCCTCGCCAATGCCGAACCATAGAATCACAAGAGGAATCATGGCTAGATGCGGAATGTTTCGCAACATTTGCACTGTGGTATCAAGGAGCTTTTCAGCTACAGGAAGCGAACCCGTCAGCAAGCCTAATCCAAAGCCGATCGATCCGCCGATCACTAAACCTGTAAATGCGCGAGTGGTACTCACCCACAGATTTCGGAACAATTCACCCGTACTGGCTAACTGAATTCCAGCCTGAACCACCGCAGTGGGAGCCGGGAGAACACGAGTGGATAAAATTCCAGCCTGCGCTAATCCCTGCCACAGAACAATCAGCACGATCGGCACTGCCCACGGAACAAGCTGCTTGGCTCTAAACTTACGAAATGTTTTCTGCATGACAACCTATTGCTGAACTTTCGCGACTTCTTGAACCTTCACGGATTTGGGCAGTAAGCCCAACTGAAGAAAGGTATCTGCAATTTGCTGCTGATAGCTCACAACATCGGGCTTAATCGCTTGAACGCCCGAAGGACGACGCTCTAACACCTCTTCTAATACAGGTGCTTCAATTCCAAGCTGTGGTGATAGTTGTGCGGCAGCTTCTTTCACATTCGCCTTTGCCCAAGCATCTGCTTTCTCAATTTCTTCCACGATCGCTTTTACTTGCTCTGGATTTTTCTCTGTGAATGGTTTTGCAGCTAAATAAAATTCCCGATTTGCAACTAAGCCCTCTCCATCTCGGATCACTCGCGCTTCAGTTGCTCGCTTTGCCGCAGTAAAAAACGGGTCCCAAATGACCCAAGCGTCGACCGTTCCTTGTTCAAAGGCTGCTCTTGCATCCGCAGGCGGCAAAAATACAGGCTGAATCTCTTCGTACTTTACACCTGCCTCTTTCAACGCTTGCACCAGAAAAAAGTGAACATTGGAGCCTTTATTGAATGCAACTTTCTTCCCCTTGAGATCTTTCACGGACTGAATCGAAGAATCTTTTCGCACCAAAATCGCCTCTCCCTTTGGGTTTGGGGTTTGATTCGCAATATAAACAAGAGGTGCGCCTGCGGCTTGAGCAAAGACTGGCGGAGCTTCCCCGGTATGTCCAAAATCAATACTGCCTGCATTGAGCGCCTCAAGTAGCTGAGGCCCGGCTGGGAATTGTGTCCATTGCACTAAAACACCTTGTCCTTTTAATCGTTGTTCAAGGTTGCCTTTCGCCTTCAAAATGTTGAGCGTACCGAATTTTTGATACCCCACCCGAAGGACTTTGCCTTCAACATTCTGCGTGGTAGACGTATTGGTTGCGGAAGTTGGCGCAATTGCATTAGACGAACTGCTGGCAGAACAAGCGCTTAGGACAACATTGATCCCAAAGCCAAGCGTGCATAACACGGCAAACGATCGTGTCAGACGAAATTGCTCTCGCTTAGCTTGTTTACCTCTATTTTCATCGATCGAGGTTCTTTTCAATGCTGTGAACACTTTTTCTCTCCAAATTTACTACGGTAAATCGATCGGGTTACCGAATTATTTAAGCCAGATTAGCAGCATGACAGATTGATTGCAACTGGATAAAGTACCTTTGTTACAAAACACAGACTATTTTAGGCACAATGATCTTTACAGCCTTTTCTTGCTGCTCGAATTTTGGAACGACCGGGAAAACTGTGCAGGACAATACGATTTTCAACGATCGCAGCTAACACAAATCTGAATCGCAATAGGGATAAAAATAAATCCTCAGAGTTTTATTCGATTACAACAGCATTCAGAAGCTCTAGCGGGACCGTGAAGACGTAATAAATGACTCCCAATCCCAATAGCACGATCGTCAAACTTGAAAGAATGACCCAGCGATCCGGAGGTTCATAGGTGTCTTCTTCAATGTCGTTGCGAACCGCAAAGTAGTGCTGAGTAGAAAGAAAGACCGAGAGAAGACCAGCGATCGCAAAGGCTAGTCCAAGTTTCCAGCCTGCTCCGGGAGGTTGAGGAGCCATTGGGGGGCGCAGAATTCGCAGTCGCACAATCAAGACACCAAATCCCATTAGAGCAATACCGCTTCGCATCCAAGCAAGATAGGTTCGTTCATTGGCAAGATGATCCCGAATTCGATTGGGATTCAGCTTTTTCGGTTTTTCCTGAAGGTCTGCACTCATAAATTCTCAAGCTTCACTCGTCTTTGATCAGAGCATTCGGGGAGTGGCTTCAACACTAACCACAGTTAGATTTGAACTTTTTTCTCATAAAGCCAAAAGTTCTTGATTGCTAAATCGATAAGTTGAATTGATGCAATGTAGATAGAGATGATTTAAGTTTACCGTGGGAAGCGATTGATAAAGTGAGTGTGTTTGAGCATCCCAACTACTCAACCCTTTGCAACTACAGCATTATTACCGCCTGATTCGGACTGGACTATTGGTATAGAGTTGAATCAGTACACTCATTCTATCGTTGAGTTAAGTTGCCACGAGATTGTTTTGTAACAGGAGTACTTTTCTGGAACTGTAATCTATGACATACTAACAGTTAATGTGCAGTAATTCGGTAGGTTTACCGCAGATTCAGAAATAAAAGTAATTAGTTGATTAGGAGTTCAACTTATGTCTTATGTTTTAGCGATCGCAGGCAGCCCTTCTCATCCTTCAAGAACTTATAGCCTCTTAGAAGAGGCATCTAAACAGCTAGAATCGGCGGCGATTGAAACAAGGATTCTCTCGGTTCGGGATCTGCCTGCGGAAGTTCTGGCACTTGGACAGTACGACAGTCCAGCCTTGGAAGAACCAAAAGCGTTACTTGAGAAAGCAGCAGGCATTATTATCGCAACTCCGATTTACAAAGCTTCGTATACTGGTGTTCTCAAAGCATTTTTGGATCTGTTACCTCAAAAAGCTCTGGTCGGTAAGATTGTTCTGCCCATTGCGACTGGTGGCACGATTGCTCACTTGTTGTCGATCGAATATGCGCTCAAGCCCGTCTTGTCCGAACTCGGAGCACGTCACTTTATCAGCACAGTTTATGCTGTGGATAAGCAAATTCAGCGACAAGCCGATGATACGCTTCAACTTGAGGAAGAACTTGAGGAACGTCTAGACCAGTCTTTACAGGAGTTTATTTCCGCAATTCAAAGCACTGCATCTACGTCTCAGGTGCTGGTTCATGCGAGTTAATGCTGGAGATTGATTCTCATCACATTTCAGTAGCGGGTGAGATTGCTCTTGCTCATCTGCTACTTTTCTAAAATAGTTAGAGTTCCTAGTCATTTGCTTTACATATATTTTGATCAAAAACCTTGAGTTCTAGGAAAAGACTTTGTAATAATAATTTTCATCTACGGTTAATTGATGAATTGATAGTAGATCGGTATCGACAAGTCTTAATTTACTAACATTTCACTAGCGCCATCCTTGTCTACCTCAGAAATAGAGTCAGAGCCGGCAATGCGCTTTGCAAGAAGTCAAAGCGAATCTAGAAGCGTTCTATCAGTTTTTAGCGAAAGTGAGTAACGATCTCTATCCACTACCTGTGATCCAAGAATCCTACGAGATTTCCCCATATCCCGACAACCTTTTACACCAGAAGGTTTGAAGCTGTTGAACTCAGCAAAGCAATTCTTAGCCGAGCAGAAATTGCTGAAATCAGAGTTTGACATCAAAGATCGGCAAGTATCAACGCCATAAACATCATCAATTGATAAGGAGAGGTGCCTATGACAGCTAGACGAGTTAGAAGTGGAAAAACTAAAGATAGTGCGCTGACACTAGAAACAGATGTGCTTGTCATTGAAGGTGGACTATCAGGAACTTGGGTTGCATGGGGCGCAGCATCTCAAGATGCGAAAGTGATTTTAGTTGATAAAGGCTATTGCGGCACAAGTGGATCTTCTGCACCTGTGGGAAATGGTGTGGTATGTACAAGCCGATCCAGACTTGCGGGAACAAGCGATGGCAAGCCGAGAAGCATTGGGAGGATTCCTTGCTAATCGTCAGTGGATGAGGAGGGGGGGTATCCTTTTCCGATCGACGAGAATGGAGACTCCCAACGTCAGTCAATTCAAGGTCCCGAATATATGCGTCTGATGCGAAAGCAAATCCGGCGAGCAGGTGTAAGAATTTTAGATAATTGTCCTGCTCTGGAATTGCTGATTGATGCAAAAGGCAGAGGTGCAGGAGCAACAGGAATTCAACGCCAAATGGGAGAACAATGGATCATCAAAGCTGGAGCTGTTGTGATTGCAACGGGCGGGTGTGCCTTTTTAAGCAAAGCATTAGGATGTAATGTGCTCACTGGTGATGGCTATTTGATGCCTGCGGAAGCTGGCGCAGAACTTTCTGGACTGGAGTTCTCCAATGCTTACGAGCTTGCACCTGCGTTCTCCTCGGTGACAAAGGGGCGATTCTACCCGTGGGCGAACTTTTACTACGAAGATGGAACCCCGATCGGAGGAGCGGGATCACATCGAGGTCGAGGCATCATTGCGAAAACATTGCTGACACAAGCTGTTTACGCTCGATTGGATCAAGAAGGCATCACTGAAGAAGTCAAAGCTTGGATGCGAAGAGCACAGCCGAATTTCTTCTTGCCTTTCAATCGTGTGGGGATTGATCCATTTACTCAACTATTCCCAGTGACGCTGCGATTAGAAGGAACAGTGCGAGGAACTGGAGGATTGAGGATTGTTGATTCAACTTGCGCCACTTCAGTTTTGGGTCTCTATGCGTCTGGAGATGCAGCGACACGAGAATCGTATCCATCAGCGATCGCTGCGAGGATTAAGTGAAGCAGGATTGCGCGGAGAAGGTCGGCAGAGTGTCTCGCCGGATGAAATGATTGCGGCAACCCATGCTGAGTTGTTTCCCCCGTAGAATCAATGCTGTGAGGGACTTCTGCTAGAAAGCGGGTAACGCGATTCGAACGCGCGACATTCACCTTGGCAAGGTGACGCTCTACCACTGAGCTATACCCGCATTTGGTACTTTATTAATATCGCAGACTAAATCGAGTTTGTCAACATTAGCCAACAAAAAAATTAGAAAATTGCCAACCAAGCGCGATTCACTAGGCAAGCACAATACGTAAACCAGCGCCTCAAGGAATAGTTGCCCAAAACTGAGTCAGTCAAATTTGGGTCATCAGAGATAAGATTAGTATGAATATTCTTATTGTCAGTTCACAGCCACACTCAATGGTTCAATATACCCTCGCTCAAAGCCCCGAAATTATTCTCACGGTTTCTGGCAAAGACTCGCCTAAAGCCCGTGAGAAGGCAATGGATCAACTGATGGAGTTGATGGATGAAGGCAAATTGCCAACCGATTTGGCTGATGGTTTTGGTCCGCAAAACTTCATTGAAGTCAAAGATCCGGGAAGCCAGCCTGCAAGTGATGAAGAAGCGATTAACCAGGCTGTACAAACTCTCAGCAGCCTCGCGACACTGAAACTGAAGGCGCAGGAATCTCGATCGGAAGCCCTACAAGTCCGCAAGCAAATCGATATTCTATTTAATGATGAGCCTGTGACGGAAGAAGAAATTAACGGACTCAAGGAAGGCTTCAAAGTGCTGAAAAGTTATGCACAAACGAATCTGAGATACCGAGAAGCGCGATCGCAAGCCGAAGAAGCGCGTACCGTTCTCGATCGCGCCCTGCAAGCGGCAGAACCCGAACCGAAGAAAAAGTCGTAGCTTCCGAACAGTCGCGCTCTAAAACTTCATCAGCAACTCGTACTATGATGGGAGTAAATTAAGAAGTCTTTACAAAAAATGACGACGATTGAAGCAAGAGCACTCCCAACGCTGGAAAAGCTGACTTGGGATTGGCAAGGGCACTCGATTCAGTATACGGTGATGGGCGCAGGTCAGCCTCTAGTTCTAGTGCATGGATTTGGGGCCTCGATCGGTCACTGGCGCAAAAATATTCCCGTTCTGGCACAAGCAGGTTATCAGGTCTTTGCGATCGATCTGCTTGGTTTTGGAGGTTCGGCAAAACCTGCTTTAGATTACACAGTCGATCTTTGGGTCGAATTGCTGCGGGATTTTTGGGCAGCGAATATTCAGCAGCCTGCGGTCTTTGTCGGTAACTCGATCGGGGGCTTGCTGTGCTTGATGGTATTGGCGCATCATCCAGAAATTGCAGCAGGTGGAATTTTACTTAATCCGGCAGGTGGATTGAATCACCGTCCAGAGGAACTGAATCCTCCCTTGCGATTGGTGATGGGTACATTCTCGAAGCTGGTTGGCTCTAAGTGGTTTGGGCAGTGGATGTTTAATCAGGTGCGGCAAAAACACCGGATTCGGAACAGTTTGAGACAGGTCTATCGCGATCGCGAAGCGATTACCGACGAACTGGTGGATTTACTGCATGAGCCTTCTTGTCATCCGGGCGCACAGCAAGTTTTTGCTTCGGTGCTGATGGCTCCGCCGGGGCCAAAACCGACAGACCTGCTTCCCAAGATTCAAGTGCCGCTTTTAGTAATTTGGGGAGAAGCTGATCCTTGGACACCGATCGCAGGTTCTAAAGTTTATCAATCGCTGGTAGAAACGCATCCGATCGAGTTTGTCTCGATTCCCGATACTGGACATTGCCCACACGACGAACGTCCGGCAGTGGTGAACGCAGCGATGATTCAGTGGCTCGATCAGCATCATTCAAGCTAAAAATTTTGGCGCGATCGGATTTTGATTTAGCGTAGTCCGATCGCGTCCTGTACCTGTTCAAACGCGAGATTCCCTAGCACCTTATGAGCGGCAGTTGTGGGATGAATGCCATCCCAGAATAAAAAGCGATCGCAGTTTGCAGAAGAGCCGAGGCAGGCCGATGTAACATTCGTAAATCCGAACTGCTGCGGGTCTGTGATGGCGGTTTGGTAGAGGTTAAACACATCGAGTTCTGCGATCGTTAGGTCAGGCTTTTGTAAGCGATCAAGCGTCGTTTTTAGGTCTTGATTGTACGTGATGGCGAAGTCGGTTAATTTGGCCGAAGTCTCAGTTGTGCGAGTTGCAGGGAGTTTCCCTAGATCCGGTAAGTTTGCCACTAAAAGCCGTTTTGCACCGGCTTGTAAGAGAGATTGCAGCGATCGATCGAGGTTTTTGATCGAAGCTGTCGGCGTTTCGGTGCTGAAAAGGTAATCGTTTGAACCTGCCCAAATCACAAAGAGCGCTTGTGGATCGATCTCCGGCTGGGATTGCACAAAGGTTTCAACTTGCGCCAGAACACCCGGAACACGATTGAGACCGTTGATGCCTGTTGTTGCACCTCCCCAAGCAAAATTCTCTACACGATCGTTCGGTAAGTTCAACTTCGCTGCTAGCTCCTCTACCCAGACCCGACCGTTTGAGTGTCGCCCCTGGAAATAAGGCGCGGCTGGTACCTGTCCGCCTGTTGCACGAAACACGTTGCCAACATCAGAAAGACTATCTCCGAAGATATAAAGCTGATTGATGGGTTGAACGATATTGATGGGTTGAACGATTTTTTGGGGTTGCTGTAACTGAGGCGAGATTATCATAACGATCGCTGCAATGATTGAAACAGCAATGAAAAACAGGATTGTTTTAGACAGTCGAAACGATCGCTTCATTTCTACTTACGCAACACCTTCTGAACCTGTAGAAAGGAGTTCCTATTCTGTAGAAACTCCTCTTAACAATATTTAAGAACTTGACTGAGGTAATCTCCCTTTGGACTAATGCAGGGTGCTTCGGCTTCTCATACAGTGTAAAGGAACAATATGGGTCAGTAATCGGGGGTGTTGCAATGTAACACCCTTTTCTGTATCAAGTCTCTCTTAGGGAATAGAGTGGGCGCGGCTCTCAAGCTCATCGCGTTGAATCAGGCTCTTGATTTTTGCCAAGTCTGTGTAGCGATCGACGACATTCACCAAACTATCGCTTGTCATGGTCTGCAAACTGACGACTTCAACCTGCACTCCTCGATAGGCAACCGTATTCACGGCATAAGTCAGATCACCATCTCCGCTAAGCAGGATCATTGTGTTGCAGTATCGTGCTAGTTCTAGCATATCGACTGCAATCTCTACATCTAAATTTGCGTGTCTCGTCCCATCCGCGTTGTGTATCAATTCTTTTGTAACCACTCGATAGCCGTGACGACGCATCCAAAGCAGAAAGCCTTGTTGTTTCTCGTTATGTGGATCAACCCCTGTATAGAAATACGCTCGTAAGAGTCGCCGCCCGCCTACCAAATATCCTAAAAGTTTGGAGTAATCAATCTCCAAGCCAAGTTGCATCGCGGCGTAAAACAAGTTCGAGCCATCAATGAAAATCGCAACACGATCGACCGTGGCTTCTCGCAAGGTCGCTGATCGATCGGGAAAATGCGGTTCGTAGGCAGCTTGATCAATAAGGGAAGCTGCCCGACGTTGTGGACGGGGTACAAGTTGCATTAGAAATTAAAGGGTAAGGGTGAGTTTATAAAAAGCCTGTTTCCGAGGAAATCTCAATGGGAATCTCAATCTCAAGCCCAGTCAGTTTGGCTTCGACCGCGCCAGAAGTTCACGCTATAGAAGACTGTAGGCGGCTATATCTTGAGGTTGGTGAAAGACCGAGAAAATACAAGACTATTTTTAGGTTTTATCGCATTTTTCCATTTGGAAGCAGATTATTACGCGATCCGATACGATTTTTTATGATTGTTTTCTTTAATTCAGATCAGTTCTGATTGAGTGAGGTAGGGGTTCTTGTTTGGGCTAGAGAAAATCCGAGAATCTTCGATGCCGCGAGATCTAATAGAGTAGATCTTGTAGGACGTTTGGGTTTGTGCAAAGGTTTAGCACGATCGTTTGGGGGTTGAAATGTTTACTGCGCTCACAATTGTTGTCGCCTTGGGGATTTTGGCGTGGGGGTTTAACCGCGCTCGTCCCTACGGAAAAATCGGTATTCTGGCTTGGTTACAGTCGGTCGTGCTGATGGCTCCGTGGATTTTGTTCTTTGGCTTATTTGCTGCCGGAATTTATCTCAATCTGGCGGGAATGCTCCTGCTGTTTGTCGTGTCAACGGGAATTTATATCTGGATTGGACGACAGCTTCGTACCGAAGGACAAGAGTTATTAACAAAACGGGCGGCGGCAAAAGTGGCGCCGCCTTCGGCAAACGCAAGCGTGACCGAGTCTGCTTTATCCAATGTTGAGGGGGCAACCGAAGCCACGCCAACTCCACCGAGTTCAGCCATTCCCCCGGTTGAGGCAGTTTCGATTCCCGAAGCCGATCTGCAAACGATTAAAAGCATTTTTGGCATCGATACGTTTTTCTTGACGGAAACCATTCCGTATCAAGATGGCGTAATTTTTCGCGGCAATCTGCGGGGTGAGCCAGAAGCGACGCTGGCAAAGCTGACTGAAAAGTTAACAGGACAGTTGGACGATCGCTATCGGCTCTTTCTCATTGCCAACGAGGATGAGAAGCCCGTCGTCATCGCGCTGCCGAGCAAAAATGATCCAAAACCGCTCACAGTTACACAAACTCTGTTGGCGATCGTGCTATTTGTGGCGACGATCGCGGCGAGTTTGGAAACTGGAGGAATCTTACTCGGATTTGATTTCTATAGTTCTCCGGAGCGGTATCTAGAAGTGTTGCCGTTTAGTTTAGGCATTTTGGGCGTTTTGCTGGCGCATGAGTTGGGTCATTGGATTGCGGCAAAGCGATATCAGGTTCGGTTAAATTTGCCGTTTTTCATTCCGACTTGGCAGATCGGCTCGTTTGGCGCAATCACGCGATTTGCTTCGCTATTGCCGAACCGGACGGCACTGTTTGATATTGCGGTGGCAGGGCCGATCGCAGGCGGATTAGTGGCGTTTGGGATGCTAATTGCAGGATTGCTGCTGTCGCATGAAGGCGGCGGGTTCAAAGTTCCAAGCCAGTTTTTTGAAGGCTCGATTCTGGTAGGAACTCTAGCGCGGGTGATTATGGGTGCTGCAATTCAGCAATCGATCGTCGAAGTCAATCCGCTGGTGGTTCTCGGTTGGATTGGTTTGGTGGTGACGGCGATTAATGTGATGCCTGCGGGACAGCTTGACGGCGGGCGAGTTGTACAGGCGATTTACGGACGTAAGACTGCAAGCTGGGCTACGGTAGCGACGATCGTCATTCTCGGTTTGGCTTCGCTAGTGAATCCGTTGGCGCTGTATTGGGCGATCGTGATTGTGGTGCTGCAACGCAATCCCGAACGTCCGAGCCTGAATGAATTGAGTGAGCCGGATGATGCGCGAGCTGCGATCGGGCTTTTGGTGTTGTTTTTGATGGTGACGATTCTGTTGCCGCTGACTCCGAGCCTTGCAGGTCGTTTGGGCATTGGCGGGTAAGCTACTTTCGACAATTTAACCCAACTTTTAACAGGCGCGGCTTGATATTAGAATCAGGTCGCGCCTGTGCTTTATTCTGCAAACCGATTTCTGCCGGTAGTCAGAATGGTTGCATGATGTGGTCATTGGTCTGTTCATTAATCGCTACGAGTTTGGGTTGCCGATTTAGCGATCGTTCCGCACGTCTAGACCATCACCACAAACTTGAAAGGAAAGCAGTCTTACAGACTGGAGCGAACGAGTTGATTACAAAGCTCTTTTACTTTCAGGATTTATTAACGTGAGTTCGACGAAATTTCTGGTTTCGTTTTAATCGGCTTCTTGCCCCCTAAATCCCCCATTCTGGGGGACTTAGAAAACAGCAATTCCCCAAATTGAAGCGGTTTCTTAACCTTCAAAGTCCCCCACTGGTGGGGGATTTAGGGGGCAACCCAAATCTCCAATCGAAGCGAATACGGTCTGTCGAACTGGCGTTTTATTAGCGACTGTCCAGTCTTTTCTCTAGTCCTGTCCTCAAGTTTAGCTATTATTTGTCACATTTATTTTTTCTAAATCACCGATTAGAAAGCTATTCGTCGCGATTCTGCCAGAGTAACCAGAGAAAATAAGGCGTTCCGATCATTGCGGTGATCAGTCCAGATGGAATTTCCCTTGGTGCTAGAATGGTGCGTCCAATTGTATCTGCAATCACGACCAAAATTGCACCCAGTAAAGCAGATAAAGGGATGAGTTGACGGTGATAATTACCCACAAGCAGACGAGTTGCATGAGGTGCAAGTAAGCCGACAAATCCCAGAGTCCCGACCGTTGCAACGGATGCTGCTGCCAGCATTACCGCGATCGACATCAGAACTAACCGAGCTTGTTGTAGTCGGACTCCCAGCAATTTTGGTAAATCGTCGCCCAGCGCTATCAGATCGAGCCAACGCGCTGTTAGCCAGGCGATCGGTAACAAAACGACTGGAAATACAACTAGCTGACCTAATTCATCCCAAGAACGAGCATAGGTACTACCCGAAAGCCAGACCAATGCTTGAGCTACTTGTAGTCTCGCACTGACGACTAATAGATTGATGCCAGCAGCACAAAAAGCAGAAATTGCGATGCCAACTAAGGCTAAGCGTCCGGGGTCAAATCCATCTCGCCAAGCGATCACACAGACGATCGCAAAAGTCGTAAAGGCTCCGAGCATTGCTGCGATCGGAATCAACGATACAGGTGCATTGGGTATCAGAATTAAAACGAAGAGTGCGAACAATCCGGCTCCTGATGTGATGCCGATAATTTCAGGCCCCGCTAGTGGATTGCGAATCACACCTTGTAAAAGCAGTCCACTGACAGATAGTGACGCACCTGCTAACATTGCGACTAAAACACGGGACAATCGCAGATCAAATAATACTTGCTGAGAAAACGCATTGCCTTCTAGTGCTTGGAGTACGTCCAATACGCTGAAGCGAATTTGACCGAATGCAACGCCTGAGAAGAGAGCGAGTAGTAATAAACCGATCGCGATCGTCATCAGTCCCCAATAAGGAAGATACAGCGATGATCCTGGTAAACTGCGGCTTTGCAAACTTCCAACCGAGTCATTCATCGCGCCGCCCTCTGAGGGTGAAGTTCGACGTGCCAGCCAGATTAAAAACGGCGCACCAATCAAAGCTGTTACACTCCCAGCCGCAAGTTCGCTCACATTCGTTGCAACTTGCTGTGCAACGACATCTGCACTGATCACGAGAACCGCTCCCCAAACTGCTGCTCCAGGTAGCAAAAATAGATGCTGTCGAACACCCATCAATCGCACAAGATGAGGTGCGACTAATCCCACAAAGCCTACTGCACCCACAACACTCACGACGATCGCAGCCAGGAATACCGCAACTACAACCCCAAAAAATCGCGCTGATTGTACTTTTACACCCAGCGATCGCGCTGTTTGATCCTCAAGCAGCAATACATCCCACAATCGAATGAACAGAATCGCGATCGCTGAACCCGCTAAGATTTGCGGCAATGCACTTCTAACCCCGCTCCAGTCGGTTTGAACTAAAGAACCTGCGCCCCACAGAAACAATCCAGCCGTTTCATTCTCATACACAAGCTGTAAGGTTGCTGTAAAGGCTGACAACATTAAGGAGACAGCGACTCCCGCTAAAACTAACCGAGTTGGGGTAACTCGAACACTGGTTGCGATCACATATACCAGTCCCGCTGCAAGGAGTCCTCCAGCAAATGCAAAAAGTCCAGGCGCGATCGCAAATTGCTGAGGAACAAAAATTGCGCCTGCCACAACCGCAAAATAAGCACCGGAATTAACTCCTAATGTCGTTGGCGATGCAAGCGGATTGCGCGTGATCGTTTGCAGCAATGTTCCTGCAATGCCTAATGCAATTCCAGCTAGAACACCAATCAACGATCGGGGCAATAATAGATAGCGAATTAAGTTCTGTGCCTCACTGTTATCCGGTGAAAAAACTGCCCCAATCACAGTTTCAAAGCTTGAATTTGATTGTCCTTGAGTTAAGTGAACCCATAGCACTATGAGTAATAGGACAATTCCTGTAATCACTGATTTCATGGCTTCTTTGTTAGAGCTGCAATGACTCTTTCAACGATGACTTGCGCCGAGAGTGGGCCTCCAAACAGCCAAGTATCACTTCCGAGTGAAGTCAGTCGATTCTCTCGAACAAATTCGAGTCCTTGCCAGATCGGATTGTTTTGAAGCTTCTTGAATTCTGCATCATTCTCAGGCGCAATATAAAGAAAATGTGCTTTTTGCACAGCAGGCAATGCTTCTAACCAAACAGTGTTAAAGCCATATCGATCGGGTTGGCCCTGCCAAGCATTTCTTAAGCTCATTTGGTTGAGAATTCTCATTGCC
This sequence comes from Cyanobacteria bacterium FACHB-DQ100, assembly GCA_014695195.1. NCBI lineage: Bacteria > Bacillati > Cyanobacteriota > Cyanobacteria bacterium FACHB-DQ100. The sequence continues at coordinate 123,366 of JACJNW010000016.1, forward strand.
ATTGAGTTATCTGTGAACAAACGCAATTGCGGCGTATTTCCTAGAAACTGTCCTAGTAAGATTGGGCGATCGGAAACTCTAGATAAACCCTTAGATGCTTGTGATAGTCGATCGCGCAATTGTGCTAAAACTTGCTCGCCTTGGCTGCGTTGATTGGTTAACTCAGCAATGGATAAAAAAGTCTGCTCCATTTCTTGAAACTGATCAAGCTGTCCTGGTTCGGGATAAGGATTATAGAGCTTTGTAGAGGCAATCTTGGATAGGTCTTGATAGATAGTTTCATGGCGGAGTTGAGTCCCAAAAATCATCTGAGGATTGAGACTTGCGATCGCTTCTAAGCTCGGTTCTTGTCGCGTTCCAACATCCGTTGTATTTGAATTTAACGCGGTTGGAATATTAACATACTGTTGATAGCCTCTGATGTCAGCAAGTCCTTTCGGTGCAATTCCAAGCGCCAATAGATTTTCTGCATAAACCCATTCCAGCGCAACAAAGCCTTGTCGATCAGATTGAGTTGATCGAGATTGACATCCCGTTGCGATCGCAACGGCACTAGCAGCTAGTAAAAAATTCCGCCGATTGTAACGATAGTTCATTGTTCTTATCCCTAAAATTCTTCTGCAACACTGTGCAAGCACATTGGCTTCCCGGTTTGAGGATGCGGCACAATCACTAACTCCGTTCCAAACGTCTCGCGCAAAATTTCAGTCTTCATCACTTGTTCGGAGCGTCCTTGAGCATATACCTGCCCTTGACGCAACAAAATTAACCAGTCGCTAAACATTGCCGCTTGATTAAGATCATGCAGAACCCACCCAACTGTCAGCCCCTGTTCGCGATTTAGCCGCCGCACCAACAATAAAATCTCCTGCTGATGGCGAATATCTAGATAAGTTGTTGGCTCATCGAGGAGTAGCACTTGAGTTTGTTGCGCGAGTGCCATTGCAATCCAAGCCCGCTGCCGCTCTCCGCCTGAAAGGGTATCAACCGATCGATATGCGAGTGACTCTAATCCTGTGATTGTCAGTGCCCAGTCGATGGCGGTTTGATCCTGCGATGAAAGCGGTTTGAATAGTCCTTGATAGGGATAGCGTCCATAAGCAATCAATTCGCGAACTGTAATTCTGCTGGGCGCTTCCTGGGATTGTGGCAGAAAGGCTAATCGACGCGCCAAATCTTTTGTTTTGAGCTTAGCGACATCCCGCCCATCTAAACAAACAACGCCTTGAGTGGGAGAGAGCAAGCGGGAAATCGTTCGTAGAATCGTACTCTTTCCAGAGCCATTTGCCCCAATTAAGGCGGTCACGCCTCCCCGATGCAGTGCGATCGACAAATCAGGCACCACGATCGCATCCCCATAACTGATTTTGAGATGGTCAGTCTTGATCTCAGACAAAGCAGCTTCTCCAACCAACAGCGCTAGATAAAAACATTAGCTTAATGATAGGATTTTTCATTAATTCTACGACGTATTTTGCACCAGATTTTATGTCAAAGCCGATCGCTCAAACTGAATTTGACCAAATCTGGCAAGCAGCCTTGTCTCAAAATGAGATTTGGACGTGGCAAGGCAATCGAGGCTGGCGTAACCTTCCCTCTAAGTTAGGGCAAGGACAACGACAAATTACAACCCTGCGAGACGGGTTTCAGCTTTGGGTCGATGATGTAATTTACGATCGCCCAATTCATCTAGACTATTTGTACCAAATCCCCCAACTGACGCTGACCTTTTATCTGTCCGGCAATTTTCGCATCATCAATCCAGGATTACGACACGAAGAAGATCGTTCAGAAGTGTCTGGAGAAAGCTGCATTTGCTACCTACCAGAAATCCGCTCAATTGAATACTACGCTGAAAAACAATCCCTGCAACGAATGACACTTAGTATTGATGTAGAGTTCTTACGCACGTACTCAGGATGGCAACAGATTCCCGATCGAATTCGCCAGTTAATCGATGGGCGCTCGGTTGAACCGTTTCATCAAACTCTAGGTATCCAATCAGCGCAACATCAACCAATTCTGCAACAAATTTTGGCTTGTCCGTATCGAGGCGCGATGCGACAGCTTTATTTAGAAAGCAAATCTTTGGAACTGCTGACACTCCAGTTTTGGCGCTGGGCACAGGACGAACAGCCTCCAGCAAAATTACCGCAGTGGAAGCCGCAAGATCTAGAAAAGCTCTATCACGCTCAAGAAATTCTCAGACGCTCTCTTGATAGACCGCAAGTCGATCAACGTCCTCCCTCGCTGCTTGAACTTGCGCGTCAGGTTGGCCTGAATGACTGCAAACTCAAACAAGGATTTCGCCAGGTCTTCGGTACAACTGTATTTGGCTATCTACGAACTTATCAAATGAAACAGGCGCAGCGATTGTTAATCGAGACGGATACAAGCATTACAGAGATTGCTTATGCCGTTGGGTACGGGAGTTTACCTGCGTTTAGCAATGCGTTTTATCGGCAGTTCGGTGTCAGTCCACGCGCATATCGGCAGCAATAATCGCATCTCCGTTTCGATTAAGTCGGCTCCTGATCGCGTAAGACTTTTGGACAGCATTGGTGTAGCCTTCAGATAGTAATAATTCTCAAGAAGCTTCGATTTAGGTGGATGGTGTGAGATGATGTGTCGGTTCTGGATTTATGTCAGTGCAGCGATCGTGGGAGTGATAGGGCAAGCTGTTGCCGCAGCAGAAACTCCAGCAGTCCGCCATTTGCAAGAGGTTCAACAGTTTCCCAAAGCGGCAGAGTTACTGACTCAAGCTCCGCAACTTGCTCAAATTACTAACATTCGTCTTAGTCCTACTTCTGATGGCGTGAATGTCATTCTAGAGACTGCGAACAATCAAACGCTACCCCAACCGACGCTCACAGAGGAAAAAACAACACTCACGGCTGAATTTGCAGCGACACTTGCGCTTCCTCAAGGGGAATCGTTTCAAGCAAACAATCCAGCCAGCGGAATTCAATCAGTGATTGTACAAGCGATCGCACCCGATCGTGTTCAGGTCAGAATTATTGGAACAAACGAAGTTCCCTTTGCAGAGGTCACAACGAATCAGGCAGGGCTTACCTTAGCGGTCACAACCGAGATAGCTGAAGAAGAGGTTGTTGTGACTGCCACTCGAACTCAAGAATCGAGTCGGGATGTGCCGCAATCAGTCACGATCCTTAATCAAGAACAGCTACAGCAACAATTTGCGATCTCTCGCGATCTATCGGATGCCTTGAGTAAATTAGTTCCTGGTTTGGCTGCTCCAAATGAGCGGAACAATATCTTTGGTCAAACCCTGCGCGGGCGGAACGTAACGGTTTTAATTGATGGAGTTCCGCAATCGACGACTCCCAATGTTTTTCGTGATTTGAGAACGATCGATCCAGGAGCGATCGAACGAGTCGAAGTTCTACGCGGCCCAACTGCAATTTATGGAGATGGCGCAACCGGAGGAGTTGTGAACATTATCACGCGCACTCCTGCTGAAAATCCCCTCACCGCAACAACTGAAATTGGCGTAAATACCTCGCTGACAGGTTCTGAAGGCGCTTGGGGTCAAACGCTTCAGCAAACCTTTTCGGGCACACAAGATAAGCTAGGCTATGTTTTTAGTGTTTCATTAGCAAACATTGGGAGCTTTTTTGATGCACGGGGCGATCGTATTGCTCTCGATCCCACGGGACAGGGCGGATTGTCAAATGCAGAAGCGATTAATCTATTCGGCAAGTTCGTTTACAAACCTGATGCAAATCAGCAGCTTGTTTTTTCTGCGAATCGATTTGATAATAGACAAGACCCCGGATTCACTAGCGATCCAATTGTAAATCGCCTCCCTGGTCGGCAGCGGGCGCGAGTATTAGAAGGGTTAGAACTCGATGATTTACCCGGCACTGCAAATTCACTATTCAACCTTGAATACACCAATCGCAATGTCTTTGGGAGCCGAGTGCGAGGACAAGTTTATTATCGGGATGTGCTGGCGCGATTTTTCCCCTTTGATGCCCGAAATACTGCTAGTCTAGGGCGTTTGATCTTTCAGTCACGAGTAGACTCTCAAAAGTTTGGAACTCGCTTCGACGTGGAAACACCATTAACAAAAAATGGTGCAGTCAACTTGCTTTGGGGTTTAGACTTTACCAATGAAAATTCTGAACAGCCTGTGTCATTCTTCGATCCGGCTGCGTTTGATGCCAGTCGTGGGCAGGCGTTTCGCAAATTGGGCGATCGAATCTGGACTCCACCCTTAACCATCAACAATCTCGGCGTGTTTGGACAACTCGAAGCGAAGTTGAGCGATCGCTTAATTCTGCGGGGCGGTGTGCGGCATGAGCGGGCTGCTGTGAGTGTGGATGATTTTGTCACGATCGCAAACAACAGTGTTACAGGCGGAAAAGTTAACTATGATGCAACGCTGTTTAATGCTGGAGCCGTTTACAAGCTCACACCGCAACTCAGCGCCTTTGCTAGTTTTTCTCAAGGCTTTTCACTAGCAGATATTGGACGAGTGTTGAGAGCCGCACCGAACAATTTTCAGTTTGAGCAAGTTCGACCCGAACCGCAAAAAGTGAATAACTATGAAATCGGTTTGCGCGGTGAGTGGCGAAATGTGCAGGCTTCGATTTCAGGGTTCTACAATACCTCTGATCTGGGAACAACCTTTGCTGCTAGCTTTGTTGATATTATTCGTGCGCCCGAACAAATCTATGGTGTAGAGGCAACATTAGATGTACAGCCTAGCAAAGCCTGGAATTTAGGATTTACTGCCAGCCTAGTGGAAGGGCGCATTGATGCAAACAATAATGGGGACTATGAAGATTTTCTCGATGGCTTCCGCATCCCGCCATTGAAACTCACTGCTTATGTTGAGAATGAAACACTTCCAGGTTGGCGAAATCGGCTGCAGCTACTCTATTCTGGAAGCCGCGATCGCTTTAACAATAGTTCTGCCTTTGGTCGGCAAGCGGTGAATGATTATTTGACCGTTGATTTTCTGACCAGTGTGAAAGTTGGGAGCGGAACGTTGCAAGTCGCGATCGAGAATCTATTCAATGCAGACTATTTTCCGGTTGTTTCCCAACTACAAACCAGTGACGTGCAATATCTTGCAGGAAGAGGTCGATCGATCAGTGTGCGCTATCAATTTAATTGGTAGGCTCTTTCGGAGGTTGAACGACAATTTTATCAGTTGATTCTCTAGCAAAAATAGTTCAACAAAAATAGTTCAACCTACCGTTACTTAATCGGCAGTTCCAATAGACGGGTTCTGTGCTTTATTTATCTAAATGACACGCGATCGCAATACTTGACAATTATTTGCGCTTTAGTCTTACACTAAAGCGCAAAAATCATTCTGACTCTCCTAAAGTTGTAGACTTCACTGCAATTCCAATCCATGACGCTGTTCATTGCTGCCGATGATGTCCCTCTCATTAGTCCGAGTACCCGCGAATTGAACCTTGGCAATCCTGAATCTGGGAAGATTTATCGATGGGAGGTAGTCCTAAACAAGTAAGGATAGAATGATAAGCGATGTTTAGGTTTTTCTCGCTGTCATGCTTTCCTGTCCCAGTTGCGAGCCAAAACACACGGTCAAAAATGGCAGAATCCATAACGGCAAACAGAACTATCGCT